>NZ_BAAAYN010000004.1:75394-275876 GCF_039536245.1 Cryptosporangium minutisporangium
CCGACGGCCCCGGCTATGGCCGCGTCGGCCGCGGCTTCCAGGGCGGTGAGCGAGCGCCGGGCGTCACCGTCGGCGAGGCGGACGAGGTGGTCCTCGGCGTCCGCGGCGAGGCGGACGGCGCCGTTCAGGCCGCGGGGGTCGACCAACGCGCGGCGCAGCAGCTCGCGGATGTCGTCCGCGTCCAGCGGGACCAGCGTGAGCAGCAGCGAGCGGGAGAGCAGCGGGGACACGACCGAGAACGACGGGTTCTCGGTGGTCGCCGCGACCAGCGTCACGGTGCGGTCCTCGACGGCCGCGAGCAGCGAGTCCTGCTGGGTCTTCGAGAACCGGTGCACCTCGTCGACGAAGAGCACGGTGTAGACGCCCCGGCGGCGTTCGAGCCTGGCCTGTTCGATCACCGCCCGGACGTCCTTGACGCCCGCCGAGAGCGCGGACAACGCGACGAAGCGCCGGCTCGTCGCCCGGGAGACCAGGTGAGCGATCGTCGTCTTCCCCGAGCCGGGCGGGCCCCAGAGGATCACCGAGAGCGGCGCATCCCCCTCGACCAGGCGGCGCAGCGGGCTGCCCGGGCCCAGGAGGTGCCGCTGGCCGACCAGCTCGTCGAGCGTCTGCGGGCGCATGCGAACCGCCAGCGGCGCGTGCGGGTCCACCCGGTCCGGCGCGCCCGTCCCGGCGATCGGCGCGGGCCGGGTGGGCCCCGGCTGCGCGGCCGGGTCGTCGCCGCGACCGTCGAACAGGCTTTCGGTCTCCACTCCTCGACCCTACTGACTCCGGCGCGCCAGCCTCGGCGGCCGCCCGGCGCCGCAGCCGGGTGCCGAGACCCCGCGGTGTGACCGGGAACGCACGTCTACGAACCGGGGCATCCCGGGAAGTTGCACCCGTCCGCCACACCGGAGCCGTACCGTCATCAGATCACCAGTGACCGGTGGCAACGTTGCCCGAGCAGCCGGAGATCAAGTGTTCGCGCGTCTAGGTCGGTTCTGCTACCGCCACCGGAAACTCGTGGTGGTGCTCTGGCTGCTCGTGTTCGTCGCCGGCATCGCGAACACCGGCCGGGTCACCGACCGGCTCGGCGGCGGGCAACAGGCGTCCGAGTCGATGGAGTCGGTGCGTGCGGCGACGCTGCTCACCGAGTCCTCCGAGTACGGCGGCCGGGTTTCGGCGGTGGTCGACGGCGTCCCGGTCGCCGCGGCGAAGAAGGCGATCGTCGACGCCCGCAACGACCTGGGGCGCACCGAGGGCGTCGGCCGGGTGCTCGACCCGTTCGCGCCACAGCTGCCGAAGGAGGGCCAAGAGCTCTTCGTCGCCACCGACGGCAAGGCCGCGCTGATCGTCGTCGACCTGACGCGCGAGCTCTCGGTCGACGGTCAGCACGTCGCCGAGCAGGTCATCGCCGACCGGCTGCACGCGATCGCCGACGCCGTCCCGGGCACCGAGGTGACCGTCGGCGGACCGACGCTCCTGCAGCGGGAGATCAACGATCAGACGCGGCGCGACACCGAGAAGGGCGAGATCATCGCGCTTCCGGCGACGCTGCTCGCGATGGTGGCGATCTTCGGTGGCGCGGTCGCCGCCGGTATCCCGATCGTCGGCGCGCTGGCCTCGATCGCCTGCGGGATGCTCGTCATGCTCGGCCTGCTGCAGCTGATGGACCTCGACCCGAACGTCCTGTCGGTGAGCACCGTCCTGGCGCTGGGCCTGTCGATCGACTACTCGCTGCTGATGGTCAACCGGTTCCGGGAGGAGCGGTACGCCAAGCGCACGGTGCCCGAAGCGATCGAGCGGACGGTCGCGTCGGCGGGGCGCACGATCACGTTCTCCGCCCTCACCGTCGCGCTGTCGCTGGCCGGGCTGTTCGTGTTCCCGAGCCCGATCTTCCGCGGCATCGGCTCGGCCGGCGTCGGCGTCGTGCTGTTCGCGCTGCTGGCCGGCGTCACGCTGGTGCCGGCCCTGCTGGGGATGAGCGCCCGCCGGGTCGGCGTCGGCCGGCACCGGTCGGAAAGACCGAGCGACAACGGCACGTTCGCGCGGCTGGCACGGCTCACCCGGCGGAGACCGCTGATCGCGACCGTGCTGCTGGTGACCGCGCTGCTGGGCGCCGGGATCCCGTTCGCGTCGGTGACGTTCGTGAACAGCAGCGCGAAGATGCTCCCGGAGGGCTTCGAGGCCCGCCGTTTCGCCGAGGTGACCGCCGCCCGGTTCCCGGGTCAGGAATCGCCACCGATCACGATCGTCGCGAACACCAGCCAGCCGGAGCTGGCGCTCTGGGCGACGAAGCTACAGCGCGACCCCGAGTACAGCGGCATCTCCCGGATCCTGCTGCCGACGCAGGTCACCGAGGGTTTGTCCAGCATCGACATCGTCCCGAAGGCCAGCGAACACGATCGGGTCGGGCAGCAACTGGTGCGGCAGATCCGCGCGGATCGGCCACCGTTCCAGATCTGGGTGACCGGCGACACCGCGGTGCTCGTCGACTTCCTCGCCGAGGTGCGGCGGTACGCGCCGTGGGCGGCGGCGCTGATGGTCGTGGCGACGCTCGTCCTGCTCTTCGCGATGACCGGATCGGTGCTGGTGCCGCTCAAGGCACTCGTGATGAACGTGCTGTCGCTGACCGCGTCGTTCGGGGCGCTGAAACTGATCTTCCAGGACGGGCACCTGCACGAGTACCTGGGCTTCGCCCCCACCGGCGGGTTGGAGCCCTGGGTGCCGGTGCTGGTGTTCTGCTTCGCGTTCGGGCTCTCGATGGACTACGAAGTCTTCCTGCTGTCCCGGATCAAGGAGCTGCGCGACGCCGGCCTGGACAACGACACCGCGGTCGAGATCGGGCTGCAGCGGTCGGGGAAGATCATCACCTCCGCGGCGCTGCTGATGATCATCGTGTTCGCCGGGTTCGCGGCCGGACGGATGCTGGCGATCAAGGAGCTGGGCGTAGCAATGGCGATCGCGGTCGCCGTCGACGCCACGCTGGTGCGGTGTCTGCTGGTCCCGGCGACGATGGCGCTGCTCGGCGAGGCGAACTGGTGGGCGCCGGGTCCGCTGCGCCGTCTCTACGACCGGTTCGGCCTGCACGAGGCACCGTCGGCCGAGCCGCTCCCCGTGCCCGCGGCGCGGCGTCCCGCGCTCCCCACGGCACCCCTCTCGCCTGCGCCCGCTGCGCCCGCTGCGGCGGCTCCGCACAGCGCGTCCGGCGGCTCGGTTCCGGCGGCGAATCGGTCCGCGGCGAACGGTCAGTCCGCGGACGGCGAGTACGTGTACCCGGGGTCGGACGAGCGGCTCTACAACACCTACCCGGCGCCTTCCGCTCCCCCGCAGCTGGGCCCGCGCCGGCCACCGCTGCCCAGGCCACGCTCCGAGGCCACCCCGACGGATGCCACCTCGGACGGGCCGCGCCGGCGGTGACGGTACTCACCGGCGGCGCGGAACGGCGTCAGGCCTTCTCGGACGAACCCTTGTCGGACGAACCCTTCTCGGACGAACCCTTGTCGGACGAACCCTTCTCGGACGAACCCTTCGGCTTGNACTCACCGGCGGCGCGGAACGGCGTCAGGCCTTCTCGGACGAACCCTTGTCGGACGAACCCTTCTCGGACGAACCCTTCGGCTTGGCGTCCACCCCGGCCTCGGCGCGCTGACGCGGCGAGATCGGCGCCGGCGCACCGGTCAGCGGGTCCCCGCCGGACGCGGTCTTCGGGAACGCGATGACGTCGCGGATCGACTCGACGCCGGCCAGCAGCGCGCAGAGCCGGTCCCAGCCGAGCGCGATACCGCCGTGCGGCGGCGCGCCGTACTTGAACGCCTCGAGCAGGAAGCCGAACTTGCCCTGCGCGTCCTCCTCGGACAGGCCGAGCACCTCGAAGACCCGCTCCTGGACGCGGCGGTCGTGGATACGGATCGAGCCGCCGCCGATCTCGGTGCCGTTGAGCACGATGTCGTAGGCCCAGGCCAGCGCCTCGGCCGGTGCCTCCTCGAACCGGTCGATCCAGTCCGCGTTCGGCGACGTGAACGGGTGGTGCACGGCGGTCCAGGCGCCCTTCGCACCCTCGACGCCGATCTCCCCGCCACCGATCGGCTCGAACATCGGCGCGTCGACGACCCAGAGGAACTCCCAGCGGGACTCGTCGATCAGCCCGCAGCGACGGCCGATCTCCAGCCGGGCCGCACCGAGCAGGTCCAGGGCGCCGGAACGCTCCCCGGCGCCGAAGAACACCGCGTCACCCGGCTTGGCACCGACCGCGTCGGAGAGGCCGGCCAGGTGCTCGGCGGAGAGGTTCTTGGCCACCGGGCCGCGGGGCTCGCCGGTCTCGGCGTCGAACAGCACGTAGGCGAGGCCCTTGTGACCCCGAGCCCGCGCCCACTCCTGCCAGCCGTCGAGCTCCTTCCGGGTCTGCGAGGCACCGCCCGGCATGACCACGGCACCGACGTGCGGTGCCTGGAACACCCGGAACGACGTTCCGGTGAAGTACGACGTGAGGTCGACCAGCTCGTTGCCGAACCGGACGTCGGGCTTGTCCGAGCCGTAGCGGGTCATCGCGTCGGCGTAGGTGAGCCGCGGCAGCGGCAGCGGGATCTCGTAGCCGGCCAGCTCCTTCCAGATCGCCGACACCACGGCCTCGCCGACCGCGATGACGTCGTCCTGGGTCACGAACGACATCTCGATGTCGAGCTGGGTGAACTCCGGCTGCCGGTCGGCGCGGAAGTCCTCGTCTCGGTAGCAGCGGGCGATCTGGTAGTACCGCTCCATCCCGGCCACCATCAGCAGCTGCTTGAACAGCTGCGGCGACTGGGGCAGCGCGTACCAGGACCCGGGCTGCAGGCGGGCGGGCACCAGGAAGTCGCGGGCGCCCTCCGGCGTCGACCGGGTCAGCGTCGGCGTCTCGATCTCGACGAAGTCCCGGTCGTCGAGCACGCGGCGGGCGATCCGGTTGACCGCGCTGCGCAGCCGCAGCGACGAGGCCTGCTGCGCGCGCCGCAGGTCGAGGTAGCGGTACTTGAGCCGGGCTTCCTCGCCGACCTCACCGGCGGTCTGCCCGTCGATCGGGAACGGCAGCGGCGCGGACTCGCTGAGCACGGTCAGGGACTCGGCGACGACCTCGATCGCACCGGTCGGCAGCTCGGGGTTGTCGTTGCCCTCCGGCCGGGCGCGGACCTCGCCGGTGACCCGGATGCAGTACTCGGCCCGCAGCGCGTGGCCGACCTCCTCGCGCAGGACGACCTGGACGTAGCCGGAGGCGTCCCGGAGGTCGACGAAGATGACCCCGCCGTGGTCGCGGCGGCGGGCCACCCACCCGGAGAGGGTGACGGTCTGACCCGCGTGCTCGGCGCGGAGCACGCCGGCCTGGTGGGTGCGGTATTGAGTGCCGCTCACGAGAGAAGCTCCTTGACGGTGCGGGCGAGGTCGGTCAGCGGTACGGCCCGCTGCTCGGCGGTGGTCAGATCTTTCAGCTGGGCGGTGCCGTCGGCGAGGTCCCGATCGCCCAGGAGCACCGCGAACCGGGCGCCGGAGCGGTCGGCGGCCTTCATGGCGCCCTTCAGCCCCTTGCCACCGAACGCGAAATCGGCCGCGACACCCGCGTCCCGCAGCTCGGTGACGAGCGTCAGCCCACGACGCCGAGCCTCGTCGCCGAGCGGCACGACGAACGCCGCGACGCGTGGCGCCGGGTCTCCGACCAGTCCTTCCGCCCGCAGGGCGAGCAGCGTCCGGTCGACGCCGACCGCGTAGCCGATGCCGGAGACGTCCGGGCCGCCGAGCTGCTTGGAGAGTCCGTCGTACCGGCCGCCGCCGCCGATCGCCGACTGCGCGCCCAGGCCGTTGTGGACGAACTCGAACGTCGTCTTCGTGTAGTAGTCCAGGCCGCGGACCAGCCGCGGTGCCTCCTGCCACGACACGCCGAGGTCGGTGAGGTGCTGCCGGACCTGGTCGTAGTGCCGCTGGCAGGTGTCGCAGAGGTGGTCGACCATCAGCGGCGCCTCGGTCAGCTGCGCCGCCACCTCCGGACGCTTGTCGTCGAGGACGCGCAGCGGGTTGATCGACGCGCGTCGCTGGGTGTCGGCGTCCAGGTCCAGCCCGGCGAGGAACGCTTGGAGCTTCTCCCGGTACTGGGGGCGGCACTCCGCGTCGCCCAGCGACGTGAGCTGCAACTCGAAGGCGGTGAGACCGATCTCCCGGAATCCCGCGACCGCGAGCGCGACGACCTCGGCGTCCAGCGCCGGGTCGTCGACGCCGAGCGCCTCCATGTCGACCTGGGTGAAGTGCCGGTACCGACCGGCCTGCGGCCGCTCGTAGCGGAAGTTCGACCCGACCGCGTAGAGCTTCACCGGCAGCTGGCCGCTGTACAGCTTGTGCTCGATGAACGCCCGCATCAGCCCGGCGGTCAGCTCCGGGCGCAGGGTCAGCGACCGGCCTCCCCGGTCCTCGAACGTGTACATCTCCTTGCTGACGACGTCGGTCGACTCGCCGACGCCGCGAGCGAACAGCGCGGTGTCCTCGAAGATCGGCGTCTCGATGTACCCGTAGCCGGCCCGGCGCAGCGGCGCGGTGAGCGCGTCACGGACGGCGAGGAACGTCGCCGAGTCGGGCGGAAGGGTGTCGAACGTCCCCTTCGGGGCGGTAAAGCTGGTCACAATCCGGTCCTCGGAAGAAAGGTGCCGTCGGCCGCGTTTCCCGCAGCCTCGGCGACCTGGAGCAAGTACGGGTTGGTGGCGCGTTCCCGGGCGATCGTGGTGTCGGGGCCGTGCCCCGGCTTCACCACGGTGGCGTCGTCCATCGGCAGCACGACGCGAGCCAGCGACGCCAGCATGTCCTGGGCGCTGCCGCCGGGCAGGTCGACCCGGCCGATCGACCCGGCGAACAGCAGGTCACCGGAGAACAGCACCGGCGCGTCCGGCGTCTCGACCCCGAACACCAGCGAGCCCGGGGTGTGACCCGGCGCGAGCGTGACGCTCAGCTCCACCCCGGCGAGCTGCAGCGTCTCACCGTCGGCCAGCATCTTGACGTCGCTCGGCTCGGTGTACTCCAGGCCGAAGATCGGAGTGCCCTTCGGGGCCCCGATGAAGCTCCACGGGTCGGCGAGCTGGTCGGCGTCGGCCGGGTGGATGTAGGCCGGGATGTCCCGCGCGCCGCAGACCGGCGCGACCGAGAACGTGTGGTCGAGGTGACCATGGGTGAGGATCACGGCGGCCGGATGGAGCCGGTGCTTCGTCAGGACGTCCTCGAGCTGGTCGACCACGCCGATCCCCGGATCGATGACCACACACTGTTCGCCGGCCGCGGGGGCGACGACCCAGCAGTTGGTGCCGAGCGCGAGGGCCGGAAATCCGGCGATGAGCACGAGTGTCCCTTCTCTTGACCAGGGTGTGGCGTATCCGGCGGCTGCGTTCCGATAACGGGACGCGTTCCCACCAGCCTACCGATGCCCGCCTGCCCGGGCCGACCGGCTTTACGGTGGTGCGGCCCGGCGCTACCGAGCGGCGTCCCCGCGCCCGACGGGCAGAGTGGGGTATCAGAAAAGCGATCTCGATCGGTGCATCAGGGCGCGTCGTGGGGTATCAGCCCCTCTTTTAGGGACGCGCCGTACACTCGGCCGCACGCGCGGGCCTTCGACGCCCGTGACATGCGCAGGCGGCGCGGCATCGCATTACGTGGGCTCGGCGCCGGAAACCCGAACAGGAGAGCACGGAGTGCCGACGAAGGATCGCCAGCGGCAGCTGGCCCGCGCCAAGCTCGAACGGCAGATGGCCCGGCGGGCCGCGGCCGCGAAACGCCGTCGTCAGACGCAGGCTGCGGTAGGCGCCGGTATCGCGCTCCTGCTCGTCGTCGTCGGGGCCGTGTTCCTCGTCGCCAACTTGAGCGGCGACGACGACAAGGACACGACCACGGAGGCCGCGACCGGCCCCAAGTGCACCTACCAGAAGGCCGACGCCAGCACCGGCAAGGTGAAGGACGTCGGCACGCCGCCCACGGCCGACATCCCCGACACCGGCACGCGCACGGTCACGATGACGACGAACGTCGGGACGGTGGAGTTCACCATCGACCAGGCGGGCGCTCCGTGCACCAGCAACAGCATGGCGTTCCTGGCCAGCAAGAAGTTCTACGACAAGACGTCGTGCCACCGCATGACGACCGGGGGCATCTTCGTGCTGCAGTGCGGTGACCCGTTCGGCGACGGCACCGGCGGCCCCGCTTACCGGTACGGCACCGAGAACCTGCCGGCGAACCAGCACCCGCCGTACCCGGCCGGGACGATCGCGATGGCGAAGAGCCAGGAGGCGATCTCGGTCGGCAGCCAGTTCTTCATCGTCTACAAGGACATCCCCGAGGACGCGCTGGGCGCGGACTACACGGTGGTCGGCAAGGTCACCAAGGGCCTCGACGTGATCGAGAAGGTCGCCGCGAAGGGCGTCACCCCGGCGGACCCGAGCAACCCCGGCGACGGCAAGCCGAAGCAGGCCGTGAACATCACGAGCTTCACGGTCTCCCCCGCCGCGAGCTGACCCGCACAGCGAAACGGCCTCGCCCCGATCGGGGCGGGGCCGTTTCGCTGTGGCGCAGCCGCCGCGTGGTTGTCGCACCTCCCGGGTGCCGCACGCAGTGGTTGTCGCGCCTCCCGGGTGCCGCGCACCGTGGTTGTCGCGCCTCCTGGGCGCCGCGCTAGGTGGTTGTCGCGCTCTGCGGGCTATGGCACGGACAGGGCGACAGCCATTCCCGCGCCGCGCGGGCAACTCGACACCGACGCCCACGAAGAAGCGCCCGCACGCGTCGCATGCGGGCGCTCCGGGTCGGTCAAATCCGCGAGTTAATGGACTCCGCGTTGCCCCAGTCCGGCGGCGGGTCTTCCGGTGGGGTGCTGGTCGCCTGGAGCGACCCGGTCTCCCGGAACGTCTCCAGCCCGACGATCTTCGCCCGCACCTTCCCGGGCTCCGACGCTCCAGCCGGACGGTCGGGCAACCTGCGCTCGATGCTCATCGCGCCTCCCTGAGGATCAACCGGACGTCACACGGTAGGCGTCGTACACGCCTTCGACCCGCCGCACCACGCGGAGCAGGTGCCCCAAGTGCTTCGGGTCGGCCATCTCGAACGTGAACTTCGAGACCGCCACCCGGTCACGCGTCGTGCTCACGGTCGCCGAGAGGATGTTGACCTTCTCGTCGGAGAGCACCTTCGTGACGTCGGAGAGCAGGCGGTGCCGGTCGAGCGCCTCGACCTGGATCGCGACCAGGAACGTGGACCCGGCGGTCGGCGCCCACGACACCTCGACCAGCCGCTCGTCCTGGCGCTTGAGGTCGGTGGCGTTCGTGCAGTCCTCACGGTGGACGCTGATCATGCCGCTGCGGGTGACGAACCCGAGGATCGAGTCACCGGGCACCGGGGTGCAGCACTTCGCAAGCTTCACCCAGACGTCGTCGCCGGCGTTGCTGACGATGACACCCGGGTCGCCGGGCCCGGCCGGGCGGGATCGGTGCCGGGACGGACTCGCCGTCTCGGCCAGGTCTTCGGTAGCGCCCTCCGCGCCACCGAGCGACGCGACCACCCGCTGGATCACGGCCTGCGCCGACACCTGGTTCTCACCGACCGCGGCGTAGAGCGCGCTGATGTCGGAGAGGTGCAGGTCACGCGCGATCGTCAGCAGCGCGTCGCCGCCGAGTAGCCGCTGCAACGGCAGGCCCTGCTTGCGCATGACCCGCTGCAGCGCGTCCTTGCCGGACTCGATCGCGTCCTCGCGGCGCTCCTTCGCGAAGTACTGACGGATCTTCGTCCGCGCCCGCGGGCTCTTGACGAAGCTCAGCCAGTCCTGGCTCGGGCCGGCGTTCTCCGACTTCGACGTGAAGATGTCGACGGTGTCGCCGTTGTTGAGCGTGCTCTCCAGCGGCACCAACTTGCCGTTGACCCGGGCACCGATGCAGCGGTGCCCGACCTCGGTGTGCACCGCGTAGGCGAAGTCGACCGGCGTCGAGTCTTTCGGGAGCGCGACGACGTCACCCTTCGGGGTGAAGACGTAGACCTCCTGGCCACCGAGGTCGAACCGCAGCGCCTCGAGGAACTCACCCGGGTCGCTGGCCTCGCGCTGCCAGTCGAGCAGCTGCCGCAGCCACGCCATGTCGTCGACGGTGGCGGGCGGGCCGGCCACGTCGGCACCCTTGGTCTCCTTGTACTTCCAGTGCGCGGCGATGCCGTACTCGGCGGTGCGGTGCATCGCCAGCGTCCGGATCTGCAGTTCGATCGGCTTGCCCTCGGGGCCGATCACCGTCGTGTGCAGCGACTGGTACATGTTGAACTTCGGCATCGCGATGTAGTCCTTGAAGCGGCCGGGAACCGGCTGCCAGGACGCGTGGATGACGCCGAGCGCGGCGTAGCAGTCGCGGACCGAGTCGACCAGCACCCGCACGCCGACCAGGTCGTAGATGTCGGCGAAGTCGCGGCCCCGCACGATCATCTTCTGGTAGATCGAGTAGTAGTGCTTCGGCCGCCCGACCACGGTGGCGCGGATCTTCGCGTTCTTCAGGTCGGTCTGGACCTGGTTGGTGACCTCGGCCAACCCACGGTCGCGGGCCGGTGAGTGCTCCTGCACCAGGCGCGCGATCTCCTCGTACCGCTTCGGGTACAGGGTCATGAACGCGAGGTCTTCGAGCTCCCACTTGACCGTGTTCATGCCCAGCCGGTGCGCCAGCGGCGCCAGCACGTCGAGCGTCTCGCGGGCCTTCTTCTCCTGCTTGGGGCGGGGCAGGAAGCGCAGCGTCCGCATGTTGTGGAGCCGGTCGGCGAGCTTGATCACCAGGACGCGCGGGTCGCGGGCCATCGCGACGACCATCTTGCGGATCGTCTCGGCCTCGGCCGCGTCGCCGAACTTCACCTTGTCGAGCTTCGTGACGCCGTCGACGAGGTGCGCGACCTCGCCGCCGAAGTCGGCGTGCAGCTGCTCCAGCGTGTACCCGGTGTCCTCCACCGTGTCGTGCAGCAGCGCGGCGACCAGCGTCGTGGTGTCCATACCCAGCTCGGCGAGGATCGTCGCGACCGCGAGCGGGTGGGTGATGTACGGGTCGCCGGACTTGCGTAGCTGACCGCGGTGGAACTGCTCGGCGACGTCGTACGCCTTCTGCAGCAGGCGGACGTCGGCCTTGGGGTGCGCGGCCCGGTGGGTGGCGACCAGCGGCTCCAGCACCACGTTGACGGCGCCCTGCCAGGACGGAGCACTGAATCGGGCCAGCGCCGCACGTACCCGGCGTCCGGTCGGCGCGCCGATACCGCCGGCATCGGTGCCCCCGAGCCCGACGGCGGAGCCGGCGGCCGGGTCGGAGTGCGGCAGCGCACCGTCCGCGACACCGTCGCCGGCCACCCGGGCTACTACGGGCGCAGCCGAGCCGGAGGAGTCGGCGGGACCGGGATCCCGCTGACCACCGGCGACCGTCGGTGCGACGTCTGACACAGGCCGCTCCCTCTGCTAGTGCCCCGCGGGTGCCTCACGGGAGGCATCGAGCTCCCTCCATGCTACGCGGGCGAGCATCTCCGACCGCGTGGCCTTCCACAGGAGCCCGGGTCAGCGACTGCTGCCCATCCGGTCACAACAGCATGGCCGGACGGTTGATGCCCGACGCGGGGACTCACCCCGAATCACACCGTGAGCAGCGCGTGTACGTCCCGTTCCGGCAGGCGTGCGCGTCCGTCGAGGAACGCCAGCTCCATCAGGACCGAGAACCCGACGACCTCACCACCGGCCTGCTCGACCAGCGAGATCGCGGCCGCCGCCGTGCCCCCGGTCGCGAGGACGTCGTCGAGCAGCAGCACCCGGGAACCCGGCTCGAACGCGTCCGCGTGGACCTCGAGCACGGCCTCGCCGTACTCCAGCGCGTACGCCGCCGACACGGTCGCCCGGGGCAGCTTCCCGGCCTTGCGGATCGGCACCAGACCGGCGCCGCTCGCGTACGCCACCGCGGCCGCCAGCACGAAGCCGCGAGCCTCGATGCCGGCCACGACGTCGAACGCGCCGCCGTACTCGGTCGCGATCGCGTCGATCACCTGGGCGAACGCGGGGCCGTTGGCGAACAGCGGCGTCAAGTCCTTGAACCCGACACCGGGCTTCGGGAAGTCCGGGACGTCGAGCACGTGGGCGGCGATCAGGTCGCTGACCGCGGCCGGGGTCACCGGCCCGCTGCCGACCCGGCCGCCCAGCGGGCCGTGCGCGGAGCGCTCACCGACCGGGTGCCCGGCCACCACGGGCTCGGGCACCGACTCCGCTTCGGTCATCGCTTCTTCCGGCTTCCGCCCGCACGGCCGGGCCGGTTACCGCCCGGGCGTCGTCGTTGCTGCTGCGGACGGCCGGTGGACGAGGCCCGGTTGCTGCCGGAGCCCGCAGCGGCGGTGGCCGGCTCCCGGTCGTCCGATTCCGTCTCGTCGGCAGTGGTCTCGTCGGCGGCCTTCGCCTCGTCGACCTCCGGGGTCTCCGCGGCGGCCTTGGCCGCCGCGGCGCGCCGCGCCCGGACGCGCTCCTTGAGCGCCTTGTACCGGGGCTCGCGCTCCTTCATGTCGACCAGCCAGGGCGTCGCGAGGAACAGCGACGAGTACGCACCGGCGGCCAGACCGACGAACAGGACCAGCGCGAGGTCCTTGAGCGTGCCGACGCCGAGCAAGCCGGCACCGACGAACAGCAGGCCACCGACCGGCAGCAGCGAGATCAACGAAGTGTTGATCGACCGCATCAGCGTCTCGTTCACCGCGTTGTTCGCGGCCTCGGCGTAGTCGACCCGCGAGCCGCCGACGATGCCCCGGGTGTCCTCGGAGACCTTGTCGAACACGACGACCGTGTCGTACAGCGAGAAACCGAGGATCGTCAGCAGACCGACGATCGTCGACGGCGTGACCTCGAACCCGATGATCGAGTACGCACCGGCGGTCAACATCAGGTCGTGCAGCAGCGCCAGCAGCGCGGCGATCGCCATCTTCGTTTCGAACCGGATCGCCAGGTAGGCGGCGACCAGCACGAGGAAGACCACGAGCGCGATCAGCGCCTTGTCGGTGACCTGGCCACCCCAGGACGAGCTGACCGCGTTGTCGGTGATGTCGTTGACCGCGAGGTCGTACTCCGCGGCCAGCGCCTCTTTGACCTCGGTGGTCTCGGCCGGGTTCAGCGACGCCGTCTTGATGACGAACTTCGCGTCCGCGCCACGGCCCGCTTCCTGGACCGTCTGCACCTCGCCGCCGGCGCCCTCGACGGTCTCGCTGACCTGCTCCGCGGTGACGCCGCTCGGCTGCTTGAAGACGAACGACGTTCCACCGGAGAACTCGATGCCCCAGTTGAAGCCGCGGAAGACCATCGTCCCGACACAGATCAGGACCAGGACCGCCGAGGCGATGTACCACCGCTTCCGCGAGCCGATGAAGTCGATGTTGGTCTCGCCCCGATAGAGGCGTCCGGCCAGTCCCATCTCAGGACTCCTTCGGGCTGACACGACGGGCGGTCGCCGCGGGCCGTCCGGCTGCCCCGGCGGGTGCGGCCGGGGTCTTACGCAGCGTACCCAGCCCGGACATGCGCGGTGACATGAACCGCGGCGAGCGGGCCATCAGGGCGACCAGCGGGTGCGTGAAGAGGAAGACGACGATGACGTCGACGAGCGTGGAGAGGCCCAGCGTGAACGCGAAGCCCTTCACGGCGCCGACCGCCAGGATGTAGAGCACCGCGGCGGCGAGGAACGACACCGCGTCCGCCGAGAGGATCGTGCGCCGTGCACGGGCCCAGGCCCGCGGCACCGCCGAGCGGACGCTCCGGCCGTCGCGGACCTCGTCCTTGAGGCGTTCGAAGAACACGACGAACGAGTCGGCGGTGATGCCGACCGCGACGATGAACCCGGCGACGCCGGCCAGGGTCAGCGTGAAGCCGATCTGCCTGCCGAGCAGGATCACCGACGCGTAGATGATCGCGCCGGACGCGAGCAGGCTGGCGATCGTCACCAGACCGAGCACCCGGTAGTAGAGCAGGGAGTAGATGACGACCAGGCCCAGACCGATGCCACCGGCGAGCAGACCGGCCTCCAGCTGCTCGATGCCGAGCGTCGGGCTGATCGACTCCGCGGTCTCGACCGCGAACGAGAGCGGCAGCGCGCCGAACTTCAGCTTCGCCGCGAGGTCCTGCGCCTCGGCCTTCGTGAACTGACCACTGATCTGGGTGTCACCGGTGATCACCTCGTTGGTGGTCGGCGCGGAGATCACCGTGTTGTCCAGGACCACCGCGACCTGCTTCTGCAGCGTGGCCTTGGTCAGGTCGGTCCACTTGTCCTGGCCCTTGCCGGTGAACTTCAGGTTGACGATCCAGCCGCCCTGCTGCTGGTCGAACGTGAAGCTCGCGGACTTGATGTCGGTACCGACGACACCGGCCTTCTCCAGCTTGTACTTCGTGTTGCCGTCACAGGCCACGACCTGGGCGTTGACCTCGTCGATCGAGCCGGCGGGACGGTTGTCGAGCATGGTGCAGCTGATCCACGGCACCTTGAACTGCCAGTCCAGCGGCAGTGCGGCGACCTCCGCGTCGGTCAGCTTCTTCGCGCCGGGCTCGAAGATCGCGGCGAGCTGCGGGTTGGTGGCCGCACCGGCGAAGTCCTGGGCGGTGCCCTGCGCGACGTAGGTCGCGGCTTCCTTGGGGAACTTGGCCAGCGCGGACTTCTGCAGCGCGGCCTGGCTCACCGAGGTCGGCGTGGGCGCCGGGGTGGCGGACGCCGACGGGCTCGCACTCCCCGACGGGGTGGCGCTCGGCTTGGCCGACGCGGACGTTGACGGCGTCGGGCTGGGCGTGTCCTCGGCGGCGGGCACCGCGGCCGGAGCTGCCGCGGGGGCACCACCGCCGCCTCCGCCGCTGGACGTGGACGGGCTCGCCGCGACCTTGGCCGACGTGCTCGGCGTCGGCGACGCGCTGCCCGACGTGGACGGGCTGGGGCTCGCCGTGCCGGACGTCGTCGGGCTGGGCGTGACGGTGGCCGCCGCGGCCGCCTTGATCGCAACGATGTCCTGCGCGGACTCCAGCACCGCACGGAACCGGAGCTGGGCCGGTTCGCCGACCTGCTTGATCGCGTCGTTGTTCTCGCCGGGGGCGTTGATGACGATGTTGCTGTTGCCCTCGGTCACGACCTCGGCCTCGGCGACGCCGGTGCCGTTGACCCGGTTCTCGATGATCTGCCGGGCCTGCTCGAGCTGCTCGGCGTCCGGAGCCTTACCGCCGGCTTGGGCGGCCCGCAGCGTGACGGTGGTGCCGCCCTGCAGGTCGAGGCCGAGGCGCGGAGTGAGCTTCTCCTTCAGCGAGCCATCGCCCTGGAAGAACACGAGCGCGTAGAGCGCGATCACGATGACCGCGAGAGAGGCGAGATACCGCCCGGCACGCAGCTGTCCGCGAGGTGGTGCCACGCTGAAAGGTCTCCTTCAGTGCTCGGGGCGGCAGGTGTGCCGCCCCGGTGAGTTCGCGCTACCGCCGCTGGCGCCGGACCCGAGTGGGGTGCGGTCGGCCGGACGGCGACGGTACGTCCGATTGGTGACGCTATCCGGTTGACCCGCGCCGCGCAGGCCCTTGCCGGTCCGGTCGGCAGCGGCGCCGATCGGGTTCAGCTGCGGTCGGTGCTGCCCTTGGCCGGATCCGCGGTCGGGTCGGCTGGGAGGTCCGCGGCAGGGCGGGCTGCTGCTGGCTTCTCCTCCACGGGCGTGTCGACGACGGGCGCGACCGCGATCTGCTCGTCGTCCGGGTCGAGGGCGTCCTCGTCGGGCACCAGGCCGGCCTTCATGGCCTCCTCGTCGGTGAGCACCTTGGCGATCGCGGCCCGCGCGTAGCGGTTCGTCACGCCGGGCGAGACCTCGAGGAGGACCGAGTCACCCTCGGTGGACACCACGGTGCCGTACAGACCGCCCAGGGTCATGACCGGCGCGCCCTCTTCCACCGCGTTCTGCATCTGCGTCATCTGCTTGCGGCGCTGCGACTGCGGTCGGATGACCAGGAAGTACATCAGCGCGAACACACCGACCAGGAGCAGCAGCGGCAGGATGCTCCCGCCGCCTCCAGTCTGTTCTGCGGCGTTTACCACGGAGGGCCCTTTCACACATCGGTCAGCGGGGTGTTGCGAGGGTGCGACTGCGGAAGTCTAGTAGCAGACGCTCAACGAGCCGCCACGCGGTGACCCTCCGCAGCAGAACGGGTCGCCGCCGGCGCCCGTGGTGGCGCTCACCCGGAGCGTGAACGACCCGCGCACCGGCATCGTTCCGCCGCTCCCGACCGCCGCACGCCCCGGGGTGGGTCAGGGAGCGGAGCGGAAACTGCCTCCGAACAGATCGTCGGGGTCGGGAGCCACCGCGCCGGCGGTGCCGGCGGCGAGGGCGGCGGATGATCCGGGCGGCGGCGTCCGGCCGAGATGGGCCCAGGCCGCAGGCGTGGCGACCCGGCCGCGCGGCGTCCGGGCGAGCAACCCGGCCCGCACCAGGAACGGCTCCGCGACCTCCTCGACGGTGCCCGGCTCCTCCCCCACCGCCACGGCCAGCGTCGAGAGGCCCACCGGTCCGCCGCCGAACGACGTCACCAGCGCGTCGAGCACCGCACGGTCGAGCCGGTCGAGGCCCACCCGGTCCACCTCGTACACCGTCAGAGCGGCCCGGGCGATCTCCTCGGTGACCTCCCCGTCCGCCCGTACCTCGGCGTAGTCGCGGACGCGGCGCAGCAGCCGGTTCGCGATCCGTGGTGTACCGCGGGACCGACTCGCGATCTCCGCCGTCCCCGCCGCGTCGATCCGCACCCCGAGGATGGCCGCGGACCGCATGAGCACCTTCTGCAGATCCTTCGGGTCGTAGAAGTCCAGGTGCGCGACGAACCCGAAGCGGTCGCGCAGCGGCCCGGTCAGTAGTCCCGAACGGGTGGTGGCCCCGACCAGCGTGAACGGCTCGACGTCCAGCGGGATCGCGGTGGCGCCCGGGCCTTTACCGACGACGACGTCGACCCGGAAATCTTCCATCGCCGAGTAGAGCAACTCCTCGGCCGGACGGGCGATCCGGTGGATCTCGTCGATGAACAGCACATCGCCGGGCGCGAGCGTGGTGAGCACCGCGGCCAGGTCGCCGGACCGTTCGATCGCCGGGCCGCTCGTCACCCGGATCGCGCTGCCCAGCTCGGCCGCGACGATCATCGCGAGGCTGGTCTTGCCGAGGCCGGGTGGACCGGAGAGGAGGATGTGGTCGGGCGGACGGCTGCGCCGCTGCGCGCTCTGCAGCAATACCTCGAGCTGCTCGCGGACGCGGTGCTGCCCGATGAACTCCGTGAGTTGCCGCGGCCGCAGGCTCGTCTCGACGTCCCGCTCGTCCGGCGCCGCGTACGCGGAGACGACGTCCGCCTCCGGTTCGCCCCAGGCCGCCGGGCCGGTCACCGGTTCCGACCCAGGATCTGGATCGCGCGGCGGAGCGCGGTGGCCACCTCGACGGGCTTCCCGTCGAAGTCGGCCGCGACGACCGCCACGGCGTCCTCCGCCTCCTTCGCCGACCAGCCGAGACCGGCCAGCCCGTCGCGGACCTGCGCCTGCCAGCCGCCCGGCGCGCCGAGGGTGGGCGTGGCGATCGGGTCGACCGCGCCGATCCGGTCGCGCAGTTCGAGCACGAGCCGCTCGGCCCCCTTCTTGCCGATGCCCGGCACGCGGGTCAGCGCAGCGGTGTCCGCCCCGGCGATCGCCGCGCGGACGGCGTCCGGGGAGTGCACGGCCAGTACCGCGAGGGCCAAGCGGGGCCCGACGCCGCTCGCCGTCTGCAGCAGCTCGAACAGCGACCGTTCGGCGTCGGACGCAAAACCGTAGAGGGTCAGTGAGTCCTCGCGGACGACCAGGCTGGTGGCCAGGCGGGCCGGGGACCCGACCCGCAGGCCGGCGAGCGTGGCGGGCGTGCACTGCACGGCCATGCCGACACCACCGACCTCGACCACCGCGCCGTCCGGCCCGACGGCCGCGACCTCCCCGCGGACCGACGCGATCACGCGCCCACCCCCGGCTGCTCCGCTACCGGGCCGACGTCTCGCGGCTGCGGGGCTCCCGGCTCGGAGCGCGGCACCGGCGCCGGCCGGACAGGCGCCGCCGCGCGGGCGTTGGTCCTGGCCAGCGCGGCCGCCAGGCGGGCCTGGGTCGGCGCCCGCCAGAGGTGACAGATCGCGAGCGCCAGCGCGTCCGCCGCGTCGGCGGGCTTCGGCGTGGCCGAGAGCCCGAGGATCCGGGTCACCATCAGGCCGACCTGCGCCTTGTCGGCCGTACCCGACCCGGTGACGGCGGCCTTGACCTCCGACGGAGTGTGCAGCGCGACCGGCAGACCGGCACGCGTCGCGGCCACGATCGCCATTGCCGCCGCCTGCGCGGTGCCCATCACGGTGCGGACGTTGTGCTGGCTGAACACCCGCTCCACCGCGACGACCTCGGGGCGATGTTCCTCGATCGCCGCGGCCAGCGCGTCGGCGATCGACACCAGCCGATGGCCGAGCTCCGCGTCCGCCGGGGTACGGATCACGTCCACGTGGACGAGGCCGCACCGCCGACCCGGCGCCCCGTCCACCACACCGACCCCGCAGCGGGTGAGACCCGGATCGACCCCGAGCACGCGCAAGCCCGTCCACCTCCGTACAGCTGTTCGGTACGGAACGGATCAAACCACAGTCCGGAGGCCGTACACCAAAGGCCAGCAGCCCGGCGTGCTGAACCGTTGGCGCACGGCCTAGCCGACCTCGGCCATGACCTCGTCGGAGACGTCGAAGTTCGCGTACACGTTCTGCACGTCGTCGCTGTCTTCCAGCGCGTCGATCAGCTTGAACACCTTGCGCGCGGCCTCGGCGTCCAGCGGGATCTGCATGCTCGGCACGAAGCTGGAGTCGGCCGAGTCGTAGTCGATGCCGGCGTCCTGCAGCGCGGTGCGCACCGCGACCAGGTCGGTCGGCTCGCAGACGACCTCGAACTCCTCGCCGAGGTCGTTGACCTCCTCGGCACCGGCCTCCAGCACCGCCATCAGGACGTCGTCCTCGGTCAGTTCGCCCTTTCCGACGATGATGACGCCCTTGCGGTGGAACAGGTACGAGACGCTGCCCGGGTCGGCCATCTGGCCACCGTTGCGGGTCATCGCGGTGCGCACCTCGGAGGCCGCGCGGTTGCGGTTGTCGGTGAGGCACTCGATCAGCACCGCGACGCCGTTCGGGCCGTAACCCTCGTAGGTGATCGTCTGGTAGTCGGCGCCACCGCCCTCGGCGCCGGAGCCACGCTTGACCGCGCGGTCGATGTTGTCGTTCGGGACCGAGCTCTTCTTCGCTTTCTGGATGGCGTCGTAGAGCGTCGGGTTACCCGCTGGGTCGCCACCGCCGGTGCGGGCCGCGACCTCGACGTTCTTGATCAGCTTGGCGAACATCTTGCCGCGCTTGGCGTCGATGACGGCCTTCTTGTGCTTCGTGGTAGCCCATTTGGAGTGGCCGCTCACCGTACTGCCTCCTCGATCGTCCGCTCGTCGGTCGTGCCCCTCCCCCGGAGACCGGGTTCCCGCAGCCCTCGTAGCACCATTTCGACGAACAAACCGTGCACGCGGAGATCTCCGGTGAGCTCCGGGTGGAAGGAGGTCGCCAGCAAGTTGCCCTGGCGGACCGCGACGATCCTACCGTCCGCCGGGCCACCGCTTACCCGGGCGAGGATCTCGACGTCCGGGCCGGTGCTCTCCACCCACGGAGCGCGGATGAAAACCGCGTGCACCGGATCGCCGTCGACGCCGTTGAACACCAGGTCGGTCTCGAACGAGTCGACCTGCCGTCCGAACGCGTTACGGCGTACCACCATGTCGATGCCGCCGAAGCTCTCCTGGTCGGGTCGCCCGTCCAGCACGGTTCCGGCCAGCATGATCATTCCGGCGCACGAGCCGTAGACCGGCATCCCGTCGGCGATCCGCTCCCGGATCGGATCGAGCAGTTCGAACACCGTGGACAGCCGGCTCATCGTGGTCGACTCACCACCCGGCACGACCATGCCGTCCACCGCCGCCAGCTCGCCGGGGCGTCGCACCGGCACCGCGTCGGCCCCCGCGGAGCGTAGGGCGTGCAGGTGTTCGCGGACATCGCCCTGCAGGGCGAACACACCAATGACGGGAGAACTCACGGAATTCCAGTCTACGGTCCGGGACGGACGACGGCCCGCGCTCCCGCGCGGGCCGTCTCGATCAGGGGTGGGTCACCAGCCGCGGGACGCGTACTTCTGGTCCGCGGGCAACGTGTCGACGTTCAGCCCGACCATCGCCTCGCCGAGGCCACGGGAGACCTTCGCGATGACGTCGGGGTCGTCGTGGAACGTGGTGGCCTTGACGATCGCCTCGGCCCGCTTCACCGGGTCGCCCGATTTGAAGATGCCGGAGCCGACGAAGACACCCTCGGCGCCGAGCTGCATCATCATCGCGGCGTCGGCCGGGGTGGCGATACCACCGGCGGTGAACAGCACGACCGGCAGCTTACCGAGCGTCGCCACCTCCTTGACCAGCTCGTACGGCGCCTGCAGGTTCTTCGCCGCGACGAACAGCTCGGTCTCGTCGAGCGTGGACAGCCGCCGGATCTCACCGCGGATCGACCGCATGTGCCGGGTCGCCTCGACGACGTTGCCGGTGCCGGCCTCGCCCTTGGAGCGGATCATCGCCGCACCCTCGGCGATCCGCCGCAGCGCCTCACCCAGGTTGGTCGCGCCGCAGACGAACGGCACGGTGAACGCCCACTTGTCGATGTGGTGCGCCTCGTCGGCCGGGGTCAGCACCTCGGACTCGTCCACGTAGTCGACGCCGAGCGCCTGCAGGACCTGGGCCTCGACGAAGTGCCCGATCCGGGCCTTGGCCATCACCGGGATCGACACCGCGGCGACGATGCCCTCGACCATGTCCGGGTCGCTCATCCGGGCGACGCCGCCCTGGGCGCGGATGTCGGCGGGCACGCGCTCCAGCGCCATCACCGCGACCGCGCCTGCGTCCTCGGCGATCTTCGCCTGCTCCGGCGTGACGACGTCCATGATCACGCCGCCCTTGAGCATCTCGGCCATGCCGCGCTTGACCCGGGCGGTCCCGGTGGTGCCTACCGGCTGGTCGGACGTGGGGTTGGTCTGGGCGGACACGGCTATGCGGCCTTTCGATCGGCGTGCACTGAAAACAGGAGGCGACGTGAGTCGGAGCGGGTCGCCCACCAGAGAAACTTCTTCATCGTAGCTCCGGCGACGGTGACCTCACGACTGGCCGGTTGTGGCCCTTCCGACATCCTCGACGGCCGCCGTTCGCAGGTCGGCTGCGGCGCGGGCCAGCCGGACCGCCTCCCGCTCCTGGCGTTCGTGGACGAGCGCGTCCAGGTCCAGCTCGTCGACGTCGAAGTACTGCGGCAGCGGCGCCCGCCGCGCCAGCCAGAACGTCCGCGGGATGCGGGCCGTGCGCAGCGAGCGGGTGTCGCGCACCGCGTCGTTGTACACCTGCCGGGCGACGCCCAGGCGGCGGTTCGCGGCGAGCAGCGTGGGCGCGTCCAGCGCGTCGACGCCGAGGTTCCGCAACTCGCGGACGAGGTCGTTCTCGGCGCCCTGGCGCGCGTCGGAGTCGGGGTGGCCGCTGGTCAACGCCACTGCGGCGGCGGCGCGGGCCTCGGCGGCGACGTCCCCGGGCAGCTGACGGGCGGCCTCCGCACGACGGCCGAGTTGCTCCTCGAGCGCATCCCGGGCGGCGGCGGTGCGGGCGGTCAGCCGGGCGATGCGACGGGACAGCCACCAGACGTAGAGCAGGACGAGCACCAGCGCCACAGCGATGACGACCGGCCAGTCCACGAGGTCGACTGTATCGGGTGCGTGCATCAGGATTGTTTCGGCGTGATGGTTATGACAGCGGACGGTAAACGCCGCGATCACACGCGCCCGCGCTCATCCGGTCACGAAGGGCCCAGTCGCTCCGTACGGGTGGAGTCGGCCCTCGTGCGTGCAGTCGGTCGTTACGGACCCAACCGCTCGTTACGGGCGCAGTCGTTCCCGGAGGTAGTGGGGCAGGCGGTGGGTGGAGACCTCGTCGGCATCGGTCACCGTCGGCTCGCTCGGGTACGCGGCGATCGCACTCTGGTACACGTCCACCACGCGGGCCGCCACCACCGGCCAGTCGAACGCGGCCACCGTCGACCGGCCGAGCGCCGCCAGCGCCCGCCGCCGCGGCGGGTCGTCGAGCAGCTGGCCGATGCACGCGGCCAGCGCCGCCGGCTGCCCGGTCGGGAACAGCGCCCCGGCCCGCCCGTCGTCGAGGACCCGGCGGAACGCGTCCAGGTCGCTGGCGACGATCGTCGCGCCGGCGGCCATCGCCTCGGTCAGGATGATCCCGAACGACTCCCCGCCGGTGTTCGGGGCCACGTACACGTCGACGCTGCGCAGCATCCGCGCCTTGTCGGTCTCCGAGACCATGCCGAGCAGCGTCACCCGGGGGCGCAGCGCGCGCGGCAGGGCGTCCAGCGCGTCGTCGGCGTCCCCGGGGCCGGCGACCAGCAGCCGCAGCCCTGGCCTCTCCGGCGCCAACTGCGCGAACGCGTCGGCGAGCACGGTGAAGCCCTTGCGCGGCTCCCCGAACCGTCCGAGGAACCCGAGCGCGCCGCCCTCGCCCGGCCATCCCGGCAGCGGAGCCGCGTCGCCGAACTTCCCGACCGCGACCCCGTTCGGGATCTCCACCGCTCCCCCGTCCAGGTGCTCGACCTGCACCCGGCGGGCCAGCGCGGAGACCGCGATCCGTGCGGTGATCTTCTCCAGCACCGGCTGCAGCGCGCTGTGCACGGCGGCGAGCGTCCGCGACCGCTGGGTGGCGGTGTGGAACGTCGCCACGATCGGACCGGTCGCGACGACGCAGGCCAGCAGCGACAGCGAAGGCGCGATCGGCTCGTGCACGTGCAGCACGTCGAACCGGCCGTCGCGCAGCCACCGCCGCACCCGGGCCAGCGAGAGCGGGCCGAATGCCAGCCGGGCCACCGACCCGTTGTACGGCACCGGCACCGCCCGCCCGGCCGGTACGACGTACTCCGGCAGCCCCGGGCCACCCTCCGGTGGCTCCTCGGCCGGCGCCAGCACCGATACCTCGTGGCCCAGCCCGATCAGGGCCTCGGCCAGGTCCCGGACGTGCGCCTGCACGCCGCCGGGAACGTCGAAGGAGTAGGGGCAGACAATTCCGATGCGCATCCGTGCGTCCTCGGCGGTCAGTCGGTCGTCCGCCGCCGCCTCGGCGGCAGGTCGGCCAGCCAGAGCGGTTGCAGCATGTGCCAGTCGGACGGATGCTCCGCGATTCCCTCCGCGAGCGCGTCGGCGACCCGCTGCGTCACGGCGGCGATCCGCGCCGGGTCCCGGTGGTCCGCTCGTTCCATCACTACGCTCTGCGGCGAGCCACCGTCGCTCCGGGCGCCACCGTCCACAGCATCGCCGTCCGCGTGCACCTCCGCCTGGGTGGCGTCCGGCGCCGACGTGGCCGCCTCGGTTGCCACCGCACTCCGGGGCGCCGCCTCCGGGCCGGTCTCGATCGGGCCGATCAGGCGGGCCCGGGTCGCCGGGCCGTCGGTCCACAGCGCCAGCCCGTAGAGCGGCGCACCCGTACGCAGCGCCAGCACCGCCGGACCGGCCGGCATCTTCGTCCGCTCGCCGAAGAAGTCCACCTCGACGCCGCGCGCCGACAGGTCACGGTCGGCGAGCAGAACGACAACGCGGCCGTCCCGCAACCGCTCGGTGAGCACGTCCAGCGGCGGCCGCGAGGCACCGGTGAGCGGCAGGATCTCCATGCCCAGCGCCCGCCGGAACGCAAGGAACCGCTGGTAGACGTCCTCCGGCTTGAGCCGCTCGGCGACCGTGGTGACCGGCACGCCGTGCAGCGTCGCCCACGCACCGGCCAGGTCCCAGTTCCCGGCGTGCGGGAGCGCGACCACCACGCCCCGGCCTGCCGCGACAGCCCGGTCGAGCACCTCCGCGTTCTCCAGCACGAACCGCTGCTGGATGTCCTCGTGTGACCACTCGGGCAGGCGGAACGCCTCGTGGTAGTAGCGCGCGTACGACTGCAGACCGCGCTTGACCAGGCGATTCAGCTCGTCCTCGGACATCTCCGGCCCGACGACCCGGCGCAGGTTGGCGGCGAGCCGACGCGGGCCGGCGCCGCCGCGTCCGGCGAACCAGCCGGCGCCCGCCTCGAACAGCCTCCGGACCGGGCGCTCCGGGAGGACCCGGATCAGCTTCCACCCCGCGGCGTACGCCGCGCTCGTCACCCGCTCGTTCACCCCTGCTCCCCGCGCACGTCGGCGGTGGGTTCGGTCGACGCGTCCCCGGCCGGGGCGGCAGCGCGCCCAGGATCGGCCGGAGTGGCGCCGCGTCCGGGGTCGGCCGGGGAGGCTCTGCGTCCCGGGTCGGCCGGGGCGGCGGGATCCTCGGCGTCGGCCGCGCGGTCGGTCGGTGTCTGTGACGGGGGCGGCACGGGGCCGGTATCCAGCGGCCGCGCCGGGCGGACCCGGTCGTCGCGGGTCTGGTTCCAGACCGCCCGCACCCGCTGCCCGACCGTGAACGCCGCCAGCACGGTGAGCAGCCAGAGCACCGACTCGACGCCACCCGGGACGCCGGTGACCTCCAGGACGCCGCCGATGCCGACCAGCACCAGCCGCTCGGTGCGCTCGGCGATGCCGACGTTCGCGGTGAGGCCGAGGCCTTCCGCGCGGGCCTTCGCGTAGGAGACCAGCACGCCGGTGATCAGACAGAGCAGCGCCGCCACGCCCGCCGACGTCCGCCCCTCGGAGAACAACCAGTACGCCGCCGCGGCGAAGATCGACGCGTCGGCCAACCGGTCGCAGGTCGAGTCGAGGAACGCGCCCCACCGGCTCGACCAGCCGCGGGCCCGAGCCATCGCTCCGTCGAGCATGTCGGTCAGCGCGAAGAACGTGATCGCTATCCCGCCGGCGAGCACGTGCCCGGGAACGACCAGGAAGATCGAGGACAGTACGACACCGGTCGTACCGATCAGGGTCATCGCGTCCGGGGTGAGGCCGGTGCGCACCAGCGCGGCCCCGATCGGGCCGGTCACGCGGGTGATCCGGGCGCGCGCCAGGACGTTGAGCATCGGGATCCGTTCTCGAAGGGGTGGCTGCGGCGTGCCCACGATAGCCGCTACCAGGCCCGGTCCCATCGGGGCGCCGAATCCGGCCCCGGTCGCTGCCCGGGCCGACGGGCCGTGGTCGTCGAATCCTCGACCCCAGGAGGTCGACGATCCGACAACCACCTGCTCGGCGTAGGGTGCGCCGCTCCTCTTCCGACGGCGCGCCGCCGGAATACGGGCGGCGCGCCGGGGAAGGCGAGCCCGGGTCACCGGACGTCCGTACCGCCCGACACAATTGGCCGGTCGGATTCGGTGCAGCCCGTCCCAGCGGTCGGCAGGGCTTGCCCCACACCGGGGCGGCGGTGTGGGATCGATCACACGGATATGTCTTCCGGTGGCTTTGTCTTCCGGTGGCGCGGCCGGGATGCGCGCTAGCCGCCGGCGCAGCGTCCCGGCGAGCGCGAGGAGGCACCCCGATGGCGCAGAAGGTGGCTGGCAGCCCCGACCGGGCGAGTTCCGCCGGGCCGGTGGTCGACGATCCACGGTCTCTACGCAACGTCGTCCTGGTCGGCCACAGCGGCGCCGGCAAGACGACGTTGGCGGAGGCTCTGCTGGTGGCGACCGGCACGATCCCGCGGGCGGGTTCGGTGGTCGACGGGACGACGGTCTGCGACTGCGACCCCGCCGCGGTCCGGCAACAACGGTCGGTGACACTGCAGTTGGCGCCGGTCGTCCACCGCGGCGTGAAGATCAACCTGCTCGACACCCCGGGGTACGCGGACTTCGTCGGCGAGCTCCGCGCCGGCCTGCGCGCGGCCGACGCCGCCCTGTTCGTCGTCTCCGCCGTCGACGGCGTGGACGCCAGCACGATCGCGCTCTGGGAGGAGTGTGCCCGCGTGGGTATGCCGCGGGCCGTCGTCGTGACCAGGCTCGACCACCCGCGTGCCGACTTCGACGAGTCGGTCGCGATCTGCCAGCGCGTGTTCGGGGACGGCGTGCTCCCGCTCTACCTGCCGGTGCACGAGGCGGTTGAAGGCGCTCCGCCCGCCAACGGCGGCAAGCAGACGCTCTCCGATTTCCTCGGCGGCATCAACGGCGCCGACGAGCAGACCCGCACCGCTGGCCTCATCGGCCTGGTCACCCAGCAGATCTACGACTACAGCGGCGGTGGCTTCGAGCCGGTGGTCCGGCCGGCCGACCCCGAGCACCTGGAGCTGATCGAGGAGTCCCGGAACGCGCTGATCGAGGGGATCATCGCGGAGAGCGAGGACGAGACCCTGATGGACCGGTACCTCGCCGGCGAGGAGATCGACCCCGACGTGCTGATCACCGACCTGGAGACCGCGGTCTCCCGGGGGTCGTTCTACCCGGTCCTGCCCGCCGACCCGAGCACCGGTGTCGGCCTGGCGGAGCTGCTGGACGGCATCGTCCGTGCCTGCCCGGCCCCGGACGAACGGCCCGCACCGGCCGTCACGACGATCGACGGCGACCCGCGCGACCCGCTCACCGCCGATCCGGCCGGGCCGCTGGTGGCCGAGGTGGTGAAGACGACGGTCGACCCGTACGTCGGCCGGGTGTCGCTGGTCCGGGTGTTCTCCGGGACGCTCCGCGCGGAAGACACCGTGCACGTGTCCGGCCACGGCGTCCGCTCCTCCGACGACACGCACGCGCCCGGCGAAGCCTGGGCCGACCACGACGCCGACGAGCGCGCCGCACACCTCTACTCCCCGCTCGGGACACAGCTGCGCGAGGTTCCGTACGCGGTGGCCGGTGATCTGTGCGCGCTGACCAAGGTCGGCAGCGCGGAGACCGGCGACACGATCTCGTCGAAGGACGACCCGCTGCTGGTGGCACCGTGGGACCTGCCGGAGCCGCTGCTGCCGGTCGCGGTCGTCGCCCGTACCCGCAGCGACGAGGACGCCCTCGCCAAGAACCTGTCCCGCCTGGTGGCCGGGGACGCCACGCTGCGGATGGAGCGCAACCCGGAGACCGGTCAGCTGGTGCTCTGGTGCATGGGCGAGGCCCACGCGGACGTCGTCCTCGAGCGCTTGCGGGCGGGCAGCGTCGACCTGGACACCGAGCCGGTGCGGGTCCCGCTGCGGGAGACGTTCGCCGGGCCGGCGAAGGGGCACGGCCGGCACGTGAAGCAGTCCGGCGGGCACGGACAGTACGCGATCTGCGACATCGAGGTGGAGCCGCTGCCGACCGGTTCCGGCTTCGAGTTCGTCGACCGGGTGGTGGGCGGAGCCGTGCCGCACCAGTACATCCCGTCGGTGCAGAAGGGCGTCCGGCACCAGATGGAGCGCGGTCTGGTGGCCGGCTTCCCGGTCGTCGACCTCAAGGTGACGCTGGTCGACGGCAAGGCGCACAGCGTCGACTCGTCCGACGCCGCGTTCCAGATGGCCGGTGCGCTGGCGCTGCGCGAGGCCGCGTCGCAGGCCACGATCAGCCTGCTCGAGCCGGTGGACGAGGTGGACATCACGGTGCCGGACTCCTATGTCGGCCCCGTGATGAGCGACCTGTCCGGACGCCGCGGCCGGGTCCTCGGCACCGAACCGACTGGTGCGAGCGGAGAACCGGGGCACGAGCGAACCGTGGTGCACGCGGAGGTGCCGGCGTCCGAGCTGGTCCGCTACTCCCCCGAGTTGCGTTCGCTGACGTCCGGCACCGCGACGTTCACCCGTTCGTTCGCGCGGTTCGAACCGATGCCGCCCAACCTCGCCGCGAAGGCGCTGGCCGACCACTCCTGAAGCTGCCGTCCGGTACGTCCGTAGGATCGCAGGCATGACGGGCCCGGAGATCGAACGGCAGCAGGGGGCCGGCGACCCCGATCACTTCCAGCGACTGTGGACGCCGCACCGGATGGCGTACATCAAGGGTGAAGGCAAGCCGGCCGGCGAAGGAAGCGACGGCTGCCCGTTCTGCCTGATGCCGTCGCTGCCGGACGACCAGGCGCTGATCCTGGCGCGTGGCGACACCGTGTACGCGCTGCTCAACCTGTACCCGTACAACTCCGGCCACCTGATGGTCGTCCCCTACCGGCACGTGCCCGACTACACCGATCTGGACGTGGGCGAGGTCGCGGAGCTCGGTGCGTTCACCCAGGACGCGATGCGCGCGGTGCGGAAGGCGTCCGGGGCGCACGGGTTCAACATCGGGATGAACCAGGGGTCGGTCGCCGGGGCCGGGATCGCCGCGCACCTGCACCAGCACGTGGTGCCGCGGTGGGGCGGGGACACGAACTTCATGCCCGTGGTGGGTCAGACGAAGGTGCTTCCCGAGTTGCTGGGCGAAACCCGCTCCCTGCTGGCCGCCGCTTGGGCGGACACCGCCGAAGCCGCCACCCTCGAACGCCCGTAACCCGCCCGCCCGGCGTCCACCGCAGGCAGCTGCTCGAAGCGCCGCCAGGCGCTGCTGGGTATGAACCTGGAGCCCGTCCAGAGCGGCGCTGGCAGTCGAGCGGGCCGACGCCGTGACATCAGCGAAGCGTCATCAGGAGGCCCGCTCGCCTGTCGGCGTCGTTCTGGACGGGCCGCCCTCAGGCGGACGGGCCGATGTTGGTGCGGGAGCGCACCACTTCGAGCACGTGCTCGACGGCGGCGTCCAGCGGCACCCCGTTGCGCTGCGACCCGTCGCGGTACCGGAACGACACGGTGCCGGCCGCGACGTCGTCGTCGCCGGCGATCACCATGAACGGGACCTTCTGCTTCTGCGCGTTCCGGATCTTCTTCTGCATCCGGTCGCTCGCGGTGTCCACCTCGGCCCGGATGCCGTCCCTCCGCAGGCGCGCCGCGAACTCCTCCAGGTACCCGACGTGCCCGTCACCGATCGGGATGCCGACCACCTGCACCGGCGCCAGCCACGCCGGGAACGCTCCGGCGTAGTGCTCGGTCAGCACCCCGAAGAACCGCTCGATCGAGCCGAACAGCGCGCGGTGGATCATCACCGGCCGCTGCCGGGAGCCGTCCGCCGCCTGGTATTCCAGCTCGAACCGCTCGGGCAGCATGAAGTCCAGCTGGATCGTGGACATCTGCCAGGTCCGGCCGATGGCGTCCCGGGCCTGCACCGAGATCTTCGGGCCGTAGAACGCCGCGCCGCCCGGGTCCGGCACCAGGTCGAGCCCGGACTCGGTGGCGACCCGCCGCAGCGTCTCGGTCGCGACGTCCCAGACCTCGTCGTCCCCGATGTACTTCTCCGGGTTCTTGGTCGAGAGCTCCAGGTAGAAGTCGTCGAGCCCGTAGTCCTTCAGCAGGTCGAGGACGAACTGCAGCAGCGAGGTGAGCTCGCCCTCGATCTGCTCCTGGGTGCAGAAGATGTGGGCGTCGTCCATGGTCAGGCCCCGCACGCGGGTCAGGCCGTGGATGACGCCGGACTTCTCGTACCGGTACACGGTGCCGAACTCGAACATCCGCAGCGGCAGCTCGCGGTACGACCGCCCACGCGACCGGAAGATCAGGTCGTGCATCGGGCAGTTCATCGGCTTCAGGTAGTAGTTCGCGCCCTCCAGCTCCATGGGCGGGAACATGCCGTCGGCGTACCAGTCGAGGTGGCCGGAGACCTCGTAGAGGTGACCCTTCGTGATGTGCGGGGTGTTGACGAACGAGTACCCGGCTTCCTCGTGGCGCTTCCGGGAGTAGTTCTCCAGCTCCCGGCGGATGACGCCGCCCTTCGGGTGGAACACCGGCAGGCCGGAGCCCAGCTCGTCCGGGAAGCTGAACAGGTCGAGCTCCGCGCCGAGCTTGCGGTGGTCGCGCTTCGCGGCCTCCTCGAGACGCCGCTGGTAGTCCTTGAGCGCGTCCCGGGTCGGCCACGCGGTGCCGTAGATCCGCTGCAGCTGCGGGTTCTTCTCGCTGCCCCGCCAGTACGCCGCCGCCGACCGCATCAGGCTGAACGCCGGGATGTTGCGGGTGGTGGGCAGGTGCGGGCCGCGACACAGGTCGGTCCAGACCCGGTCGCCGGACTTCTTGTCGAGGTTGTCGTACATGGTCAGCGCGCCTTCGCCGACCTCGACCGAGGCGCCCTCGGCGGCGTCCTCGCCGGCGCCCTTGAGCGAGATCAGTTCCAGCTTGAACCGCTCGTGCGCGAGTTCCTTGCGGGCCTCGTCGTCGCTGATCGGGCGGCGGGAGAAGCGCTGACCGGCCTTGATGATCTCCTGCATGCGCTTTTCGAGGCGCTTGAGGTCGTCCGGGGTGAACGGCTTCTCCGGCAGGAAGTCGTAGTAGAAGCCGTTGTCGATCGGGGGGCCGATGCCGAGCAGGGTGCCGGGGAAGAGGTCCTGGACCGCCTGGGCGAGCACGTGGGCGGTGGAGTGCCGGAGCACGTTCAGGCCGTCCGGCGAATCGATGAGCACCGGCTCGACCTCGGCGTCGGCGTCCGGGATCCACTCCAGATCACGCAGCTGACCGTCGGCGTCGCGGACGACGACCGCCGCCTGGCCACCGTCGATCGGGATCCCGGCCGCTACCAGCGCGTCCGCGGCCGTCGTCCCGGCCGGCACCACGACGGCGGCGGTCACGGGCGCGGAACGGGGTGCGGACACAGTTCTCTCCTCGAGTCTGGTTGACGCCGGGATGTCGCGTCCCGGCTAGCTCCGATGCTAGTCGGGGAGCCTGTCCGGCCCCGCACCGGTTATCCCGCGCCGCGCGCCGCAGAGGGCGGTGTGGGGGCACCCCCGACGCCCGTCGGCGGCGACCGCGCGCGTCGGAACTGTCGGGTGCCCGACCGCGCCCGCGTGTGGCGGGGGAGGTGGCACGAAACCGGGATCCCTACGCACACTGCCGTCCGTAGTGTCGTCGCCAAGCAAGCAAACCCCTCACTACACGAACGGAAGACCACGATGAGCGACAGCGGCGACACGATCGACTCCGGCGCCGACGCCCCCACCAGCACGATCGCCGAAAACGATGTGCCGCTGGATTACGACAACGACGGCGTCGTCGACGGTTACCTCCACCAGGAGGGCGACGGAACGGCGTACGCGGTGCTCGATCTGGACCACGACGGTGAGTCCGAGACGGTCGCGGCCGACACCGACGGTGACGGCTACGTCGACGTCGTGGCGACCGACACCGATGGCGACGGTGCCGTGGACTACGCGGTCGTCGACACCGACGGTGACCACATCGCGGACACCGCGGTCTACGACCGGGATGGCGACGGGGACTTCGACTACGGGGCCGTGGACACCAACGGCGACGGCGTGATCGACGGCACCGTGGCCGACACCGACAACGACGGTGACTTCGACGCGGCCGAGATCGACAGCGACTACGACGGCACCGTGGACGCGGTGGTCGTCGACACGAACGACGACGGCGTGTTCGACACGGTCTACAGCGACACGGACGGCGACGGCACGGTCGACACCGCGACTGCGGTCGACGACGCCCCGGCCCCGGCGCAGCAGACCGCGGCCGACGCGGCTGCCGACCCGGCGACGACCACCACGACGACGACTACCACGACCACCACCACGGACACGGCGACCGACCCGTCCGCCACGACGACGGACACCACGACCACGGCGTCCGACCCGGCGACCACGACGGAGACGACCACTACGGCGTCCGACCCGGCCAACACGACGGAGCCGACGACCGACACCGCGACCGACCCGTCCACCGTCTCGGCGCAGCCGGCCGCCCCGGCCAGCTGACCCAGCTCGTCACTGCTCACCTGACCGCGTGACCGGCGGGTCGAGCAGGTAGGCGAGGACGCCGCGCGGCTCGGCGTCCTCGCCCTGCACGGCAGGGCGGCGGCGCACGTCCCGACCGAACCAGGGCGCGTCGGGTGGGCGCGGGATTTTCGGGAAGACCACCGCTCAGCGCGGGCCGAGAGGTGGTCTTTCGGGAAACGACCGCGAGCACGGCGGGCCCGGGAGCCCTGCGGGCACGGCGGCCCGGGAGCCCTGCGGGCACGGCGGCCCGGGGGCCCTGCGGGCACGGGGAGCACGCGCGGCGGGCCCGTCGCGGCAACGCGTCAGTCGTGCGCGGCGATCAGGGCGGTGACCGACGCGCGGAGCGTCGCCCGGACCTCGGCCGGATCGTCGAGCTGCCCCCCGACCACCACGCCGTCCCGCAGCATGACCAGCATCCGGGCGGTGGCGTCCGGCGTCCGATGGCCGCTCGCCACCAGCAGTTCCCGCACCGCGTCCGCGTACCAGCGCCGGTGGTCGGCCACGATCCGCCGCACCGGACTGTCCGGGTCGGGGTACTCGACCGCGGCGTTGACGAACGCGCAGCCGCGGAAGCCCGGGCCGCAGGCGAACTCGCCGAGCGCGTCGAACATCGCGAGCACCACGTCGACCGGCTCGATCCCCGCCGACAACGCGGTGAAGGCCGACGCCTGCCGGTCGTGCAGCCCGGCGAGGTACGCGCAGACCAGGGCGTCCTTGGTCGGGAAGTGGTGGTAGAACGTCGCCTTCGCGACGCCGGCCTCGGCGATGATCCGGTCGATGCCGACGGCGCGGATCCCCACCGCGTAGAACAGCGCGCTGGCGGTGCCGAGGATGCGCTGCCGTGCGCCGGCGGGCCGCCCGGCGGCATTCTCCGGCGCGGAGACTCCCGGTAGTTCGAGTGGAGGAGTCGTCAGCACCCCTTGAAGTTACCAGACAGACCTGTCTATGCTGCGAACTAGACAGACAAGTCTGTCTAGCCACCCAGCGAAGGGACGCTCATGTCGACGCTCTACACCGCGATCGCCACCGCCGACGGCAACGGACGCAACGGACGGGTACGCACCTCCGACAGCAAGCTCGACGTCCAGCTGTCGTTCCCGAAGGAACTGGGTGGCAGCGGCGCAGGCAGCAACCCGGAGCAGCTCTTCGCCGCCGGCTACGCGGCCTGCTTCTCCAGCGCGCTCGGGATGATCGCCGGTCAGCGCAAGCTCGACGCCTCCGAGGCCGCGGTGACCGCCGAGGTGGGCCTCGTCTCGGGCGAGAACAACGCGTTCGGCCTGGCCGTGACGCTACGAGTCGAGCTTCCGGAGCACCTGCAGGGCGAGACCGGCCGCGAGCTGGTCGAGGCCGCCCACCAGGTCTGCCCCTACTCCAACGCGACCCGGGGCAACATCCCGGTCGAACTCGTCGTCGAGTAGTACACGGCACGCTGTGCTGACGGGCGCGGCGGCGGTTCACCGCATACGGTCGAGGCATGACGCAGCTCGCCGCGGTCCTCGGCGTCCTCCCCGACCACCGGTACCCGCAGCCCGAGCTCACCGACCTCGTCGCGGAGGCGTGCGGGCTCGATGCCGGCCAACGCCGGTTCCTGGAACGCGTCCACGGTGGCGCGGGCGTCCAGACCCGACACCTGGTGCTGCCGATCGAGCAGTACCGCACGTTACGGGACTTCGGCGCCGCCAACGACGCGTTCCTCACCGGCGCGGTCGACCTCGGCTCGCGCGCGATCCTCGGCGCGCTGGCCCAGGCCGGCCTGACCGTGGAGGACGTCGACGTGATCCTCGCGGTCACCTCCACCGGCCTGGCGATCCCGTCGCTGGACGCCCGGATCGCCGAGCACATCGGCCTCCGCCCGGACGTCAAGCGCACGCCGGTCGTCGGTCTGGGCTGCGCGGCCGGCGCGGTCGGGATCTCGCGGCTGCACGACTACCTCCGTGGCTGGCCGGACCAGGTCGCCGTCCTGGTCACGATGGAGCTGTGCTCGCTGACCGTGCAGTACGACGACCGCTCGCCGACCAACCTGGTCGCGAGCGGTCTCTTCGGTGACGGAGCCGCCGCGGTGGTGGCCGTCGGCTCGGAGCGCGCGACGGCCACGTCCGGGCCGCAAGTGATCGCCACCCGCAGCATCCTCTACCCCGGCACGCTCCGGACGATGGGCTTCGACGTCGGGCCCGGCGGCCTGAAGGTCGTCCTCGGCACCGAGGTCCCGGCGCTGGCCGAGAAGCACCTCCGGGTCGGTGTGGACGACTTCCTCGCCGCGCACGGCCTGACCCGCAAAGACATCACGACCTGGGTGTCGCACCCCGGTGGCCCGAAGGTGCTGGAAGCGATCGAGTCCGGACTGGAGCTCCCGGAGGGCGCGCTCGGAGCCAGCTGGAGCTCCCTGCGGCGGATCGGCAACATCTCGTCGGCGTCGGTGCTGCACATCCTCCAGGACACTCTGGCCGATCGCCCACCCGAGCGCGGCACACCCGGCATGCTGATAGCGATGGGACCGGGATTCTCCGCGGAACTGGTGCTGCTGCAGTGGTGAGCTACACCCTCCTCGTGCTGGCCGTCGGCCTCGAACGCGTCGCCGAACTCGTCGTCGCGCTGCGCAACGCGCGCTGGAGTTTCGCCCGCGGCGGCCGCGAGTACGGTGCCGGCCACTACCCGGTGATGGTCGTCCTGCACACCGGGCTGCTCGTCGGGTGCGTGGCGGAGGTCTGGCTCGCCGACCGGCCGTTCCTGCCCTGGCTGGGCTGGCCGATGCTGGCGCTCGTGGTGGCGTCGCAAGGACTGCGCTGGTGGTGCATCCGGACGCTCGGCCACCAGTGGAACACCCGGATCATCGTGGTGCCCGATGCGCCGCTGGTCACCAGCGGGCCCTACCGGTGGTTCCCGCACCCGAACTACATCGCGGTCGTCGTCGAGGGATTCGCGCTCCCCCTCGTCCACACCGCCTGGGTCACCGCGCTGATCTTCACGGTCGCGAACGCCGCGCTGCTCACGGTCCGGATCCGGGCCGAGAACCGGGCCCTGGCTGCGGCGTGAGAGACCTCCTCGTCGCCGGTGGAGGTCCGGCCGGGCTGGTCACCGCGCTGCTCGCGGCCCGCGCCGGGCTCGAGGTGGCGGTCCTGGAACCGCGGGCGACCCCGATCGACAAGGCCTGCGGCGAGGGCCTGATGCCCGGCGCGGTCGCGCTCCTGTCGGAGCTCGGCGTCGAGGTTCCCGGCCTGCCCTTCCGCGGCATCCACTACGCGGACGCCGCCCGCGGCGTCGACGCGCTGTTCCGGAACGGGCCCGGACTCGGTGTCCGGCGCACGGCGTTGCACGCGGGGCTCGCCGACGCGGTGGCGCGGGCCGGCATCGAGCTCGTGCCCCGCGCGGCCGGAGCCGTCGATCAGGACGCCGACGGTGTCACGGTCGCCGGACTCCGGGCCCGCTACCTGGCCGCCGCCGACGGTCTGCACTCGCCGATCCGGCGACAGCTCGGGCTGCAGCGACCCTCCCGCGGACCGGCCCGCCACGGGCTGCGGCGGCACTACCCGGTTCGTCCCTGGACGGAGTTTGTGGAGGTGCACTGGACGTCGGGCGCCGAGGCGTACGTGACGCCGGTCGCCCCCGACCTGGTGGGCGTCGCCATCCTCACCACCGCACGGGGTCCCTACACCGACCAGCTCGCCCGCTTCCCGGCACTGGCGGCCCGTCTCTCCACTGCGAACACCTCCGGCGCGGACGCCACCGACGCCGGTGGCGTCCGCGGCGCCGGCCCGCTGCGGCAGCGGGTGTCGTCCCGGGTCGCCGGGCGGGTGCTGCTGGTCGGCGACGCCGCTGGGTACGTCGACGCGCTGACCGGAGAAGGGCTCGCGGTGGCGTGGGCGAGCGCCGCCGAACTCGTCGCCTGCGTCGCGGCGGACCGCCCGGCGGAGTACGAACGGCGGTGGCGCCGGGCGTCCCGGCGGTACCGGGTGCTGACCGGCGGACTGCTCTGGGCACGCAACCGCCCGCTGCTCGCCCGCGCGATCGTCCCCGCCGCGACGAGGCTGCCCCGCACGTTCGCGACCGTGGTGAACGAGCTGGCCCGCTGACCGGGCGGTGTCACCGGCCCCGGCCCGGCTCGGCATCATGCGCCTATGGCTGATCCCCTGCTCTCCACGCCCTCCGGGCGGCTCCGCGCCCGGGCCCTGGGCGTTCCGTTCCTGGGCACGCCCGGACGCTGGAACGCGCTGACCGACGTGCCGGACATCGAGGTCGGCTACACGACGTTGATCGAGGGCGCGAGCGTGCGGACCGGGGTCACCGCGATCCTGCCGCGCGGACGCGACGGCGTCGGCGTGCCCTGCGCCGCCGGCTGGTTCTCGTTCAACGGCAACGGCGAGATGACCGGGACGACGTGGATCAGCGAGAACGGTGCGCTCGCCACGCCGATCGCGATCACGAACACCCACGCGGTCGGACCGGTGCACCAGGGCGTCGTGGAGTGGATCGCCGCCCACCACCCCCGGGTCGCCGAGCAGTGGCTGCTGCCGGTCGTCGCCGAGACGTACGACGGCGACCTCAACGACATCAACGGGCGCCACGTCCGTCCGGAGCACGCGCTGGCGGCCCTGGACGCGGCCGCCGGCGGGCCGATCGAGGAGGGCAGCGTCGGTGGCGGCACCGGAATGATCTGCCACGGTTTCAAGGGCGGTTCGGGCACTGCGTCGCGCGTGGTCGAGTACGGTCCCGATCGGTACACGGTGGCCGCGTTCGTCCAGGCCAACTACGGTGCCCGCCGCGAGTTGACGGTGGCGGGGATGCCGCTCGGCGCCGAGCTGGCCCGCACGCATCCCGACGTGGTCGCCGGACCCGCCCGGACACCGCCCGGTGCCGGCTCGGTGATCGTCGTGCTCGCCACCGACGCACCGCTGCTGCCCGGCCAGTGCGCGGCCCTGGCACGCCGGGCGACGCTCGGCATCGGCCGGTCGGGCACGGCGGGCAGCCACTTCTCGGGCGACCTGTTCCTCGCGTTCTCCACGGCGAATGCGGGCGCGTTGACCAGTACGTTCCCTGCCGGACCCGTCGGCGCCGACGCGTACGAGCAGCTGCGGTTCGTTCCCTGGGGCCGGATCGATCCCTTCTACGAGGCCGCGGTCCGAGCGGTGGAGGAGGCCGTGGTCGACGTGCTGGTGGCGAACGCCGACATGGTGGGCCACCGCGGATATCGCGTTCCGGCCCTCCCCCACGACGCCGTCCGCGCCGCGGTGAGCCGGCTCGCCGGGCCCACCTGATCGGACCCCACGACGCCGTCCACGCCGCGCTCGCCCAGGCCGCGTGATCGGCGAAACTTCCCGACTACCCGCCCGGACGCAAGACCACACGCCAGAGACAGTACAATTTTCCCGATTAGGGCTATTTGCACCCGACGGATCGCCGCCGGGTGGATCGCGGTTCATAGTGGCCCTGCACGTGCGCCCGGAAGCCAGGGAGACCCCGGAAGCCAGGGAGACGTAGTGGTCGTGCACCAGCACCGCATCGTCCTGCGCGCGCCGCTGGCTTCCGACGTCTTCGCCCCCTTCGCGTCCGGCGACGGATCGTTGGACGTCTCCCAGGTCGTCGACGAGGAGACGCACTATGCCCTCTTCTTGCTCGTCGGCACGCTGGACGAGAGCACCGCGCCGCAACTGCTGGAGCACCTGGTCGCCGCCGCCCGGCTCCCCGCCATCGACTTGGTCATCGTCGACCTGCTCCGGGTCGCGTACCTGGGCGTCGCCGGAGCCGGCTGCTTGGAGGCCGGGTGGCGCGCGGCCGGGCGGTCCGGCGCCACCCTCGTGGTCTGCCGTCCCACGCGCTTTGTCCGCCGGGTACTGGAAGCGAGCGGGCTCTCCGGACTGATCGAGCACGACGCCGACCCGATGGACGCCGACCCCACGGGCGCCGACCGGCCGGACCTTCCCAGCCCGGCGTCCGGGTGGCGGTGGGAGTAGGCCGAGCCGGGCATGCGGTGCCCCGTCAGGCGAGGCCGAAGCGGGCGAGCGGCTCGACCAGCTCCCGCTCCTCGTACGACAGGTGCGAGAGCAGCGTGTCCGAGAGCAGGTCGACCGCTGCCCGCACCTCGTCGATGCCCTTCTCGTCGGTGACCAGGCCGACCAGCGCCCGGTCCACTCGCTCGAGCACGTCGTGGATCACCAGATGTTCCTCGGCCAGCCGATCGACGACCGGCACCAGCCCGGCGTCGGCCCGCCGCAGCCGCGGGAAGAGCGCCTGGTCCTCCAGGGTGTGGTGGGTGGTGACGACCCGGCAGTACGACTCGCAGTAGGTGCCGAGCGTCCAGTTGTTCTGGCGCAGCGTCATCGCGTTGATCGCCGACCGGGCGGCGCCGGGGTCGGTGAGGCTGTCCGCCACCTGCTCGACGAGGTCCCGGACCGTCTCCAACTCGGCGCGCAGCTGATCGTGGACGTCGATCAGGTGCTGTCCGGACGCCCGCTCCGAGGCCGTGTAGGTCCGGTTCCGGTCGGGCACCGGCCCGGCCGGCCGGGTGGTTTCGTCCCAGAGCCGGACGTCGGAGCGCCGCACGCCGTCGTCCGGGGTCGGCGTGATGCCCAGCCCCGCCGGCACTGAGCCCGTACGCGGCGCGGCCCGGTCCGCAGCCGAGCCGGGGCCCTGCGACCGGGCGGCCTCGCGTCCGGCGGCATCGGAGCCGGTAGGAGCCCACCCCGCCTCGACGGACGGGCGGTCGGGCTGCGGCGGGGTGGCCGCACGGCGGGCGCGCTCGGCGTCGACCAACTCGTTCACGGCGGGGACCACCTCGGCGGCGAACCGGCGCACCACGTCCGGGTCGTCACCCATCACGACGTAGCCGCTCATCCCCTGGTCGAGCGTGAGCTCGGCGAGTTGCTCCGCCCACATCCCGGCGGGGCCGGTGAGGAAGCCCGTCCCGCGGGGAGCGAAGCGACCGCCGATGTTGTAGAGCCGGCGGATGTCCCGCGGATCCCGCCCGGCCTCCTCGGCCGCCGCGTCGATCGCGGCGTTCATCCCCGGCAGCTGGTCCGGGCCGGCGTACGGGCTGCTGGGAAGCCACCCGTCGGCGAGCCGGCCGGTGAGCGCGAGCATGCGCTTCTTGTACGCACCGAGCCAGATACCGACGTGGTGGGCGGGTGCGGGACCGGCGTGCGCACCCTGCACCCCGTAGTACTCCCCCGCGATCCGCACCGACCCACTCGGCGCCCAGAGCGCACGGATCACGCCGATCGCCTCGGCCAGCGCGTCGACGGCCTGCGCGGGGGTCAAGCGGCGGCCGCCGAGCGCGGCGATGCCGTCCCAGAACGCCCCGGAGCCGAGGCCCAGCTCCACCCGGCCGCCGGTGAGCAGGTCGAGCGACGCGACGCTCTTCGCCAACACCGCAGGCGGCCGCAGCGGCAGGTTCACGACGTTCGGCGTCACGCGCAGCCTGGTCGTGCGGGCGGCGATGACCGAGAGCAGCGTCCACGTGTCGAGGAACCGGGCCTGGTACGGATGGTCCTGGATGCTCGCGAGATCCAGGCCGACTTGCTCGGTGAGCTGGGCCAGCTCCACCACCCGATCGGGCGCCTCCGCGCTCGGCGTCAGGAACGTCCCGAACACCAGGTCGTGTCCGTAGTCGGCCATCTTGTCGCTCCGCTCACTCAGTCTGTGACAAATAGTCTGCCACACAGAAGAACTGAGTGACAGAAGATCAGCTCTCGCGCTGACCGAACGCCATCGCGTCGCGGACCGCCTCCGGCGAGAGCGGCGCACCCGGCAGCGGATGGGCCGCCGTGCCGCGCAGCCCGTCGAGCACGATCGCGAGGTGCCGACGCCAGGCGTCCGGCGCGACCTCTCGCAGCCCGTCGGTCGCCCGAACGGCCGCCCACACCAGCAGACCGATGTCGGAGGTGTCGACGTCCGGCCGGAGCGCCCCGACGGCGCGCGCACGGTCGAGGAGCGCGACGAAGAGCTCGTGCCCCCGGCGTTTCGCCTGCTCGGTCGCGGAGTCCGGCGGCAACGTCCGGACACAGATGTCGGTGAACCCGCGATGCCGGGCCTGCAACCCGCCGATCGCCGTCAGGTGGTCGACGAGGCCCTGCCACGGATCGGGGGCGGTGAGCGCCTGCGCCGCCGAGGCGACCGAGGCCTCGACCGTGTCGATCAGGGCCGCATCGACGAGCTCCGCCCGGGTCGGGAATCGGTTGTAGAGCGTTCCGATGCTCACCCCCGCCGCGCGGGCCACGTCCTCTAGCGGTGCATCCAGCCCTCGAGCGGCGAAGACGCCCTTCGCCGCCGCCACCAACGCCTCGCGATTGCGCTGGGCGTCCCGGCGGAGCGGCCGGCTCGGTGCACTCATCCACTCAGCCTACCAAGTTGAGGAGGTCCTCAACTTGAGCTAACTTGAGGATAACCTCAAGTTTGGAGGGCTACGAATGCCCACGCTCGCTGTTTTCGGCGCCGGACCGGCCTTCGGCCTGTCGGTCGCCCACCGGTTCGGCCGCGAGGGATACGGGGTGACGCTCGTCGGCCGGAATCCCGGCACGCTCGCGTCGCTGACCGAGTCGCTCCGCGCGGCGGACGTGCCGGTCGAGACCGCCGTCGCCGATCTGACCGACCGCGACCGGCTCCGTGAGGTCGTGCAGACGATCGGCACACCGGACGTCACGGTCTACAGCCCGGGCGACGTGAGCCGGCTCCCCGTCGCCGCCCTCGACCTGAGCGCAGAGGAGCTGGAGACCTGGCTCCCGCTGCACCTGCTGTCACCGGTCGCCCTGACCCGGGCGCTCCTGCCGGGGCTGCTCGCCCGCGGGTCGGGCAGCCTGATCGTGGCGCTCGGCTCGGCGGTGCGGGTCACCGATCCGCTGCTCGCGAGCGTGGCGACGGCGCAGGCCGGACTGCTGAAGTACCTGCACGGCGTGGCGACGAGCGCCGGGCCCCGGGGGGTCGACGTCCACGGGTTACTGATCGGCTCGCTGATCGAGCGCAGCGCGGCCGCCGCACTGGTCGATCAGGGGCACTTCGCCGAGCAACTGGCCGAGGCGCCGCCGCGCGTCAGCCCGGACACGCTCGCCGACCGGGCGTTCTCGCTGGTCGGACAGGTCGACACGGTGGAGGTCGGCCCGCTCTGACCCGCCCGCCGCAGCGCGAGGCCCGGGCAGGTGGTTGTCGAATCGTCGACCCCAGGAGGTCGACGATCCGACAACCACCGTGGCGTCCCCGTCGCGGCCGGTGCTACGCGGGGCGGGCCCAGGAGCGGCGTAACGCGGCGGCGAACTCGCGCGCTCGCTCGTCCGGGAAGAACAGCTTGCCGCCGAGGATCTCGACGACCCGGGACGCGCCCGGAATCGTGTCCCGCAACCAATACGCCCACTTGCGACGGAAGAAGATGTCCGCGGTACCCCAGACGATCAGCGTGGGCACGGTCAGCCGGGACAACTCCGGCTCGATCTGAAGCAGGTCGCGGGCGCGCAGCGCGGTGAGGAACCGCTGGAACTGGCGGGCGGCGTCCGGGGTGCCGATCAGCGGCTCCAGGTTCGCCCGCACGATCTCCTCGGGCATCGCGTCGACGTCCTGGTAGCCGGTGCCGTACACCACCTTCCGCGCTCGCTCGACGTCGCGCAGCAAGCGCGGCCCCGTCCGCGAGAGCATGCCGGCTCGGGCCAGCAGCACGGTCGGCAGGAACGCGGTCGGCGGGACGTTGTCGTGCGCCTCGCAGTTGGTCAGCGTCAGCGACGACAGGCGATGCGGGTGCCTGGCCGCGAATATCTGGGCCACCGCACCCCCGGTGTCGTGTGCGACGAGATCGACCTGAGCGAGACGGAGCGCGTCGCAGCAGTCGGCGACGAACTCAGCGAGTGCGGGCAAGGTGAAGTCCTGATTCGCAGCGGCCGGCGTCCGGCCGTGCGAAGGCAGGTCGACCGCGATACACCGCCGGTCTCCGTCGAGCTCGGCGAACACGTTCCGCCAGAGATAACTGCTGGTGCCGACGCCGTGCAGGAACAGAATCGGCGTGCCGGAGCCGCCGGTGTCGACATAGCTCACCGGCCCGCTGCGGGTGAGTAACTCAGCCCGGTACCGGTCGAAGTGGTGCTGCTGCGTGAAGAAGGTCTCCGTCATAGCCGCGCCCCTCAACTCTGAGTAGTTACGGTAGAGACAGAGTGCTTTGGTACCCCACATCGAGAGTCGGCACCAGCGGAAGACCTCAGGCGGCCGTGAAGAAAGATGAACTGGCCAGCGGGCCCGACCACTCCGAGAAGTGGACGATCTGGTTGACTCCGGACGCGATATGGCGCGGCGGCACGTCGCGGGTGACGAACGCCCCCGCACAGACGTACGCCCGCTCGCCGATCAGCACCGGCCCCACCACCTGGGACTGAGCACCTACGAAAGCTGCCTCGCCGATCACCGCGGACGGCTCGGCCGAGTCCGGCGCGTCCCAGGGCCGGTCCGGATCGAGGTGGGAGTGCAGCAGGGTGCCGAAGACCCGCGCTCGCGCCCCCACGATGCTGCGCTCACCGATGTTGCCGCCGATGATCGCGCCGTCGCCGATCTGCGCCCGCGCCCCGACGAACGCCCGATGGGTGATCAACACGCCGGTGCCCAGCCACGCTCCGATCTCGACCCGGCAGTACGCGTCGACGATCGTCTCCGCACCGACCACCACCCCCTCCTCGACCAGCGCGAAATGACCCACGCTCGCCCGGGCGCCGATCACGGTCGCCGATCCGGCCCCCTCCCACTCGCCTTCCTGCAGTGCACGTGGTGCGGCGCCGACCACCGCGGTCGGTGCGATGCTCGCGGTCGGATCGACGAGAACGCCACTGAGCCCGGACTCCATGCGGTGCCTCCGACTTCAGGTCGCGCCTTCTGCCGAGGCGTCCTCCACACGGTACGAACCGTCGGCGTTCTCTCGCAGTCGGAGCCACAAGTCCTGACGGTCACGCGGGGCAGAGCAGCACCGACCGCCGCGGGTGGAACGGACTGTCCACCCGGGACGGAACCGACCCCTCACGTTCCGGCCACGGCACGTCCAGACCGAAGTTGCGCAGCCAGTCGGTCGTCGCGGTGGCGAGCCGCGCCGCGGCCGGCACGAGGACGAGATGCCGGCTCAGATGCCTCGGGTCCAGTGCGTCCGGCGCGGCGACGACGTGCAGCGAGACCCGACGCCCGGGGTTCGCCGCGTGAACCCGGCTCAGCGCTGCGAGGAGCGGACCCGTCTCGACCGAGCCGAGCGATCCGCCGAGGGAGAGGACGACGATCGGGGCACTGTCCCCGAAGAACCAGGGGTCGGTGCGGACGACCGGCGGCAGGCCGATCGCGGCGGCGCGGAGCCGGAGCAGCTCCTCGAGCAGGAACGCTTGACTCGCGGACTCCGCCGCCCGGAACAGCCGGGAGTACTCCACCAAGTGCTCGGCGGAGGGCACCACCGGGTGGAGCTGGTCCTCGTACGCCGTGACCGTGGCCGCCGTGCTGCGCAGCAGAGACGCCATTTCGGCGGGGGTCAGCGCGGCGTCCGTACCGTCGAACCGGAGCTGACGCAGTCGTCGCGCCAGCGTTCGCGCCGGTTTCGGCATGCCGACTCCGCCTCCTCCCGTGTCATCCGCCCAGCAGCGCCATGGAGCGTGATCGGCGTTCCGGCTCCGGTTCGCGCCGGTTCTTGAGAAGCTCGGCGACCGTGCGCGGCGTGCGTGGCTGCCGGACAGGTCCGGGCTCGGCGCGGTCACTGGTCAACCACGTCAGGCGGTGGTTTCCGGCGCCCGCCAGGTACTCGAGCGCGTCCGCCGGGGTGAATTTGCGCAGTCGGGCGAAGTCGTCTTCCCAGACGTCCAGATCGGACTGCCAGACCGCGATGTAGCGGATGCAGTCGTCCGGCGAGATCTTCGCCAGCTCCTGTCTCGCTGCCTCGATCGCCGCGAGCACGTGCACGTCGGTGGCTCGCTCCGCGATCATCGCGAGGAACGTTCGACGGCGGGCGAGCACCCGCTTCCAGAAGCTGCGGCCGAGCCGGCCCGGCGCGGTGGGGTCGTACGCGAGCTGGGCCATCAGCCCTTCGGCGATGACGTCGCCGAACTCCTCGCTGCGTGCCCTGTCGATTTCCTTGTACGGATCGAACGCCAGCTGGCGCGCGTACCCGGTCGTCGCGACCGATCGGCGCCGCACGTCGTCGAGGAGGAAGAGCCAGTCCTCGTTGTAGATCTGCGGGAAGAACGGCACGAACTGTCCCAGGTAGACGCCGAGCGCCGAGCCGGAGACGAACACGTCCTGCCCGACACCGCCGACCGAACGGTAGGCGTGGCAGACCACCGAGTTGTCCGGGAAGCTCTCGACCCGCAGTCCGACGACGGGATAACGCTCGGCGGCGCGCGGTCCGAGGTGACCCGCCATCTCGCGGACCTGCTCCGGCCGGACGTCGTAGATGTCGTCGTCCAGGAACAGGATGCGACGCCACCCGAGCATCTTGGCGAGCAGCAGGCCGAGGTTCCGCTTCACCGAGAGATCGCTGCGGCGGTGCACGACCTTGGGGTGGTGCGTACTGGCGAACGTGAGGAGCTGGTGCTCGTAGCCGTCCGGGAGGTCGACGGCGATCCAGCGCAGACCGGGGCGATGGGACGCCTGCTCGGCAACCGCCCCACTGGTCGCGGAGCGGCTGCAGAGCACGACGAGAGTGCAGCCGAGATCATCCGCCAGCGCCACCGCCGACGTCAGGTGATCCACCGATCGTGTCGCCGGAACGACGATGGCGTCCATGTCCCCCGGCGCGGCCTTACGGGCCGGGCGGACCAAGAGATCGGCGTGCGATTCGCGGTGGACGTGCTCGCCAGTGGCGAAGCTGACTACCGCCCCGCGACCCACGGGGCACCTTTCGCGCCAGTCCTGGACATCGTCACTCCGGCCATTCGTAGAGGCGGTTCTTGTCGATCCGCAGGTCGGGTGTCGCCACGATGCCGTCGTTGACGTTGACCCGGAACAGCACACCGAAATTCGCGAGGTCACTGAAACGGGACCGGAGATACTCCTCGTTCTCCACCCGAAGCGCCGCGTGGGTGAGCACTCGGACGGAGGCGAAAACGCCGGCGCTCCAGACCCCGTTGCAAATGGTGACCGTCCGGCCCCGGTTGTCCGGATTGGTCGCGCGCACCAGCAGTCCGACGTCCTCGACGAGTTCGTCGCCGTCCGCGGTCATCACTGGCTCGAACAGCCGTCGTTCCCCGCCCTCGCGACTCATGAAGACATCCGACTCGCCCTCCGGGCCGAGCATCTGGAACACCGGCAGGCCGAGCCGTGCCGCGAGGCGGCCCACCTTGTTGTTCCACGCGACACCGCCGAGCAGCACGAGATGCTGGCTGGAATCTTCGGTGCGCATATTCGCGGCGGTACGGAAGCTGACTTGCGACGTCGGGTTCTGCGCCCGGATGTGCCCGTACAGCTCGATCAGCGCGTCGACGTCCGCGTACGAATACAGCTCCCCGTACGTGAAGCTGCGCGGGTGCGCCGAGGCCGGCCGCTCCTCCTCCGGCAGTTCACCGCAGAGCAGGACGATCGGGTGCCCGTCGGGAAAGTGCCAGAACGACTCGGGCTGATCGCTGCCCGGCTCGGAGTCCGGGGTCTGCCCGAGCGCGACCTGGCGCAGCTCCAGCAGTTCTTCGCGCAGCGCTTCGTACCGCCGGTGCTCCTCCGCCGTCAGATCGTCGTCGTCGAGCAGCCGTCCGACGCCGGCTTCGTACGACCGCCGGCTGGCGAAAAAGCGCGCATAGGAATCCAGACGCTCCACTGGAGCGGCTTTCGGATCAGTCGGGCTTTCGTACGCCGAAATCGTCGAAATACCGACCCCGAGCACCGACGCGAGAACGTCCTGCGTAAGCCGGCGTTCGGGCCACTCATGACGTCGAAGCGCCCGCAAGCGGCGAGCCAACGCGGCGGCTGCCGGCGCGCGTACCGGTTGCATCAGCGCCTCCCGACGCCCGAGCTGGACCAATTCAGAGTGGAATTACACCATGCGAAGTGACGCAGTACTAGATGTACGTGAATCCTAGACCTGTTGACCGAATTTAACGCAAGCCTTACCTTGGCTTACAGAATTTCACTGAAGGTTCGGCCGTTCATCGAAATCTCAAGGAGGTTCGAAGAGTAGCACCGCAGCTCCACCCGTCGTTCGCGATGTCGCGGGCGCACCGGCAGGGTCGGACCTCTTCATTACGCAGAGCCCCCTCGTCACGGTGCCGACGCTGAGAGATCCGCCGGTGCCGCCCTTCGGAAGGCGGCCAGCAATGAGCCCGTTCAGTCTGGGATTCACCGATCTACTCGCCCGTTTCCTCACCCCGGCCGGCCGGCACCGTGCCCGCTTACTCCGCGAGGCGGAGGCAGCCGCGTACATCGCCTCTCGACGGCTGGAAATGACCCAAACCCTCGCCGATATCGGCGAACACTGCCTCAGTTCCGCCGCTTGGACCCACCGCGCGCTGGCCCATCAGCGTCCGCACCTGGACGCGCCATCTCGGGCGATCATGGCGTCACTCGGCCGCGCGCTGAGCTCGGAGATCGACCGTTTCACCAGATCAGGGCACGGGTGCTGAGATGGACATCGTGCTCGCGATTGTGATCAGCGCGTCTGTGGGGGGCGTTTCCGCGTACCGCTTGTTCCGGCTCGGCTTGACGCTAGGGGTGCGTCAGGCGCAGCAGGAGCTCGCAGCGGTGCAGGCGGCAGTGGAGACGGCGCACCGCATGCGCGAGTTGGAGGCCGCGGCCAGCATCGAGCTGGCCCGACGACTGCCTCCGCCGACCGGCCCCTGACTGCCGGTCACCGAACCGCTATTGGCCGGCAGTAGAAACTTCAGCGAAGTTTCTAGGTCGGGTTCGGACGGACGTTCGGGGCCGACCATCGGAACCGGAGGCATCTCCGCCGCTGCAGCGGGTACCCCACGAGGGTCCGTACGTCGCCATCGTGGTCGAGGAGGATCCGTGCCAACTGCCAGAGAGATCATGACGCCGGACGTGACGTGCGTCGGAGAGAACGAGACGCTCGCAGCCGCCGCGAAGAAGATGGCCGATCTGGACGTCGGGTCGCTGCCCATCTGCGGGGAGGACAACCGGCTCAAGGGCATGCTGACCGACCGCGACGTCGTCGTGAAGGCGGTCGCAGCCGGACGGGACCCGGCGGACTGCCAGGCCAGTGAGTTCGCGCAGGGCAAGCCCGTGACGATCGGTGCGGACGACGACGCGGCCGAGATCCTGCGAACGATGAGCAGCCACAAGGTGCGCCGTCTGCCCGTGATCGACGGGCACGACCTGGTCGGGATGGTCGCGCTGGCCGACGTCGCCCGCGCATTGCCGGACAGCCGGGTCGGCGACCTCATGGACGCGCTCACCACGCCGTGATCCGAGCACTGCGGCCGGGGCGCGCGCCCCGGCCGCAGTCGTGTGCGGCGACGCGCATCCGGTAGCCTGTCATCCGAACGACGACATGTGTACTGTCATCGGAAGGATGACGATGGTCGACGAGGGCGTGGTCGCGAACCAGAACGGCGGCTCATCCCCGGCACAGCAGACGCTGCGGAACCACTTCGCCGGGAGCGAGCTCCCCCGGTCGACCGCCGCCGACCTGGTCCGTCTGGTGCACGGCGTGCTGCCCGCACCTCGGCCCGGCGATTCGGACGTTACCCCCGCGACACCCGACGCGGAGACGATCCTGTCCGCTCTCCGGATGCTCCGAGAACTCCGGGAAGAGCTGGCCGGGTGGGAGCCCCGCCTGATCGACGCCGCTCGCACCCTCGGCGTCAGCTGGAACGACCTCGCGCCGGCGCTCGGCGTCGCCAGCAGGCAAGCCGCCGAGCGGCGGTACCTGCGGTTGCGGCCGGCCCGCGCCGACGAGGCCGGGTCCACACGCGACGAACGAGTCCGCAACGAGCGTGACCGCCGTGCCGAGGACCGCGCGGTCGTCGAGTGGGCACGTCGGCACGCCGGGGCGCTGCGGCGCATCGCCGCCCGGGTCGCCGACCTGCACGACCAGCCGGAGTTGGACGAGTCGGCCCGGGAGAGCGTCGACCAGGTCCACCGGACGCTCGGCGGCGACGACACCGCCGAGCTGCTGTCCCCGCTTCGCGATGCTCGCGACGCGCTCGGCCCGAGTCATCCCGCGCTGGCCCAGTCGATCTCCGACGTCCTCGACCGCACCGACGCCCTCCGCGACCACACTCGCCAGCGAAGAGCAGACACCCGAGGGTGACCCCCTGTTGCGACTCCCGGCATCGGTCCCGGCAACGCAACAGACGAGTGTCCGACGTTCGAGCCGATCACCACGCCGGGAGAAATCGTTCGCGACTACGGGGTCATCATTCGGAGTCACAACCCCTTCCTCCCGCCGAGCGCGAGCAGTAAGCGGCGGATCGTCATCATCTACGGCTGTTATGGATTCGGCACCGTCGCCGCGGTGCGGTATGCCCAACTACCCGAATTCATCGAACTCGTCGCAACAACCGACGTGGACGTCGAGTGCGTGGTCGAGTGCGACGTCGTCAGACGCACGGCCCAGGCACCCCGCCAGGTCTACTTCAAGACCTATCCAGGAGGCACTCTCGCCCGCCGGCTGCCGCCCCCTCCCAGCACGGACGCTGATCCAGCCGCCGCCTGAGCATTCCGGCGCCCTCCAGCGCCCGCCGGGAGCGCGCGCTCTGATCGGGCGCCGCGGAGCCCGCAGGCAAAGGATGCGGGCTCCGAGGTGTTTGGGACGCGCAACCAGTGGCATTCTGGCTCCCGTGGGCGTGCGTACGTGGATCGAGAGCTGGCCGGTCTACCGGCAGCTGACCGGAACCGACCCGTTGGGTCGTGGGCACGCCGCCCAATCCGAGCGCTCCGCGACGCTGACGCCGCGCACCGAGCACGCCGATCGGGTCGCCCACTCGGTGTGCCCGTACTGCGCGGTCGGCTGCGCCCAGAAGGTCTACGTCACCGACGACCAGGTCGTGCAGATCGAGGGCAACCCGGACTCGCCGCACAGCCGGGGGCGGCTCTGCCCGAAGGGCTCGGCCAGCAAGCAGCTGGTCACCGGCCCGCACCGCGAGCAGAAGGTGCTCTACCGCGCGCCGTACGCGACCGAGTGGACCGAGCTCGACCTCGAGCAGGCCATGGACATGGTCACCGACCGGTTCCTCGAAGCCCGGCAGCGCGGCTGGCAGGATACCGACGAGAACGGCAACGTCGTCCGGCGGACGCTCGGCATCGCCAGCCTCGGCGGCGCCACGCTGGACAACGAAGAGAACTACCTCATCAAGAAGTTGTTCACCGCGGCCGGCGCGATCCAGATCGAGAACCAGGCCCGCATTTGACACTCCGCCACGGTCCCCGGTCTGGGGACCTCGTTCGGGCGCGGCGGCGCGACCAACACGCAGCAGGACCTGGCTAACGCCGACTGCATCGTCATCATGGGCTCGAACATGGCCGAGGCCCACCCGGTGGGCTTCCAGTGGGTGATCGAGGCCAAGAAGCGCGGGGCGCGGATCATCCACGTCGACCCGCGGTTCACCCGGACGAGCGCGCTGGCGCACCAGTACGTCTCGCTGCGGGCCGGTAGCGACGTCGTGTTCCTGGGCGGCGTCGTCAATTACATCCTCAGCAACAACAAGGACTTCCGGGAGTACGTCACCGCGTACACCAACGCGTCGTTCCTGGTGAGCGAGGACTATCAGGACACCGAGGACCTCGACGGGCTGTTCAGCGGCTACGACCCGGAGACGGCCAGCTACGACCAGACGTCGTGGCAGTACCAGGGCGCGGAGCAGGACGCCGCGGCCGAGGGACAAGACAGCGCCGAGGCCAAGGAGCAGGCCACCGGGTTGCAGCACGAGTCCGGCGGTCCGCCGCTGCACGGGCCGACGCATCCGCCGTCCGACCCGACGCTGCAGGACCCCCACTGCGTCTTCCAGGTCCTCAAGCGGCACTTCGCCCGGTACACACCGGAGCTGGTCGAGGAGGTCTGCGGCGTCCCGCGCGCAGCGTTCGAAGAGGTCTGCGAGGCGTGGACGTCCAACTCCGGACGCGAGCGCACCACGGCGGTGGTCTACGCCGTCGGCTGGACCCAGCACACGCTCGGCGTCCAGTTCATCCGGACGTCGGCCATCATCCAGCTGCTGCTGGGGAACATGGGCCGTCCCGGCGGCGGGATCATGGCGATGCGGGGCCACGCCAGCATCCAGGGCTCCACCGACATCCCGACGCTGTTCAACCTGCTGCCGGGCTACCTGCCGATGCCCAGCGCGGCCACGCACCGGGACCTGCGGAGTTACGTCGACAGCATCGTCGGCGACAAGCAGAAGGGCTTCTGGGCCAACGCCGACGCTTACACGGTCTCGCTGCTCAAGGAGTACTGGGGCGAGAGCGCGACCGCGGAGAACGACTTCCACTACGACTACCTGCCCCGGCTCACCGGCGACCACGGCACCTACCGCACGGTGATGGACATGGTCGACGGGAAGGTCCACGGCTACTTCCTGCTCGGCCAGAACCCGGCGGTCGGCTCGGCGCACGGAAAGCTCCAGCGCCTGGGCATGGCGAACCTGGACTGGGTTGTCGTGCGCGACCTGGCGATGATCGAGAGCGCCACGTTCTGGAGGGACTCGCCGGAGGTGGAGACCGGCGAGATCGTCCCGGAGGAGTGCCGGACCGAGGTGTTCTTCTTCCCGGCCGCGGCGCACACCGAGAAGGAAGGCACGTTCACCCAGACCCAGCGGATGCTGCAGTGGCGGGAGAAAGCCACCGAGCCCAAGGGCGACCAGCGGTCGGAGCTCTGGTTCTTCTACCACCTGGGTCGCCGGATCAAGGCCCGGCTGGCCGGCTCCGACGATCCCCGGGACGCGCCGATCCGCGACCTGAACTGGAACTACGAGGTCCACGGTGACGAGCCCGACGCCGAGTCGGTGCTCAAGGCGATCAACGGTTACGACCTGACGACCGGCACGCTGCTCAACGGCTACCTCGACCTGAAGGCCGACGGCTCGACGGCGTCCGGATGCTGGATCTACTCCGGCGTCTACGCCGACGGGGTGAACCAGGCGGCCCGCCGCAAGCCCCGCGATGAGCAGGACGAGACCGCCGCCGAGTGGGGCTGGGCCTGGCCGTACAACCGGCGCATCCTCTACAACCGCGCGTCGGCCGACCCGCAGGGCCGCCCGTGGAGCGAGCGGAAGAAGTACGTCTGGTGGGACGAGCAGAAGGGTGAGTGGACCGGAAAGGACATCCCGGACTTCGAGAAGACGAAGCCGCCGTCCTACCGGGCGCCGGAGGGCGCGACCGGCGTGGCCGCGATCCAGGGCGACGATCCGTTCATCATGCAGGCCGACGGGAAGGGCTGGCTGTTCGCGCCGAGCGGGCTGCAGGACGGGCCGCTGCCCACCCACTACGAGCCGCACGAGTCGCCGTTCGGCAACGCGCTCTACCGCCAGGCGGGCAACCCGACCCGGAAGGTGTACGGACGGCCGGACAATCCGTCCGACCCGTCGCCGCCCGAGGAGCACTCCGAGGTCTTCCCGTTCGTGCTCACCACCTCACGGCTCACCGAGCACCACACCGCCGGCGGGATGAGCCGCTGGCTGCCGTACCTCTCCGAGCTGCAACCGGCGTTGACCGTGGAGGTCTCCCCCGAGCTGGCCGCCGAACGAGGCCTGGAACACCTGGGCTGGGCACACGTGGTCACCTCCCGCACCGCGATCGAGGCGCGTGTCCTGGTCACCGACCGGATGACACCGCTGCGGGTGCTCAACCGCACCGTGCACCAGGTCTGGCTGCCCTACCACTGGGGCAGCACGGGGCTGGTCACCGGCGACGTCACCAACGACCTGTTCGGCGTCGCGCTCGATCCGAACGTGCTGATCCAGGAGACCAAGGTCGCCACCTGCGACGTCCGGCCGGGGCGTCGGCCGCGCGGGCCCGAGCTGCTGCAGTACGTGCAGGACTATCGGGAACGGGCCGGGATCACGACCGAGACGGGGACGCGCGTGCACACCGGCGGGCAGCCGTACCTGGAGAACGCCGAGGACCCGGCCGAGTCGCTGGTTCCGCCGGACGACACCGCCGCGGCGCCGCGGGAGGGTATCGACCTACCCGAAGCATCCCGTGGCCAGGGCACGACCGAGGGAGGTGGCCAGTGAACATCGGTCCGAACAGCTTCTTCGGCCCGCTGGAGAGCCCGGCCGCCGACGCCGGTTACCCGGACCCGCCGGCCCGTAAAGGCTTCTTCACCGACACCTCGGTCTGCATCGGCTGCAAGGCCTGCGAGGTGGCGTGCAAGGAGTGGAACGGCGTCCCCGACGACGGGTTCAACCTGCTGGGACTGTCGTTCGACAACACCGGCAACCTCGGCGCCGACTCGTGGCGGCACGTGGCGTTCATCGAACAGACCGCGGCACCCGAGGCGACCACCGTCGACCTGGGGATGCCGAGCACGGAGCTGCCCGGTGCGGCCACCGGCGCCGAGACCCGGCAGGACTTCCGCTGGCTGATGGCCTCGGACGTCTGCAAGCATTGCACCCACGCCGGCTGTCTGGACGTCTGCCCGACCGGTGCGCTGTTCCGCACCGAGTTCGGCACGGTCGTCGTCCAGCAGGACATCTGCAACGGCTGCGGCTACTGCGTCTCGGCCTGCCCGTACGGCGTGATCGACCGTCGCGAGAGTGACGGTCGGGCGTGGAAGTGCACGCTCTGCTACGACCGGCTGCGCGACGGGATGGAGCCGGCCTGCGCCAAGGCCTGCCCGACCGACTCGATCCAATTCGGTGACCTGGACGAGCTGCGCGCCCGCGCCGCCGAGCGGGTGGAGAAACTGCACGCGGACGGCGTCGGCGAAGCGCGGTTGTACGGCGAGAACCCCGACGACGGGGTCGGCGGCGATGGCGCGTTCTTCCTGCTCCTCGACGAACCGGAGGTGTACGGCTTGCCGCCGGACCCGCACGTGCCGACCCGGGACGCCGGGCGGATGTGGAAGGCGGCCGGTCTCGCCGGGCTGGGCATGCTCGCCGGCGCGGTCGCGGCCTTCGTGGGGCGGAAGCCGTGAGTCCTCGGCAGCGGGGCGACGACGGCGGCCGTGAGCAGCGGATGGTTCCGCGGGCGGAGTTCCGGTCGTACTACGGCCGCCAGATCCTCAAGTCGCCGGTCTGGAAAGACGACATCGCCTACTACTTCTTCCTCGGCGGACTCTCGGCCGGCTCCGCGTTGCTGGCCGCCGGAGGCGATCTCACCGACCGCCCGGCGCTGCGCCGGAGTGGGCGCCTGGGCGGGCTGGTCGCGCTGATCGGCGGCACGTACTACCTGATCGCGGACCTGGGGCGCCCCGAGCGGTTCCACCACATGCTGCGGGTGGCGAAGCCGACATCACCGATGAGCATGGGGACGTGGGTGCTCTCGGCTTACGGTGGTGCGCTGGGCGCCGCTGCGGTGGCGGAGGTCGTGCCCGCGCGGTGGCGGCGTCTCGCGACGCTCACCCGCTCCACGGCCAGGCCCGCGGGGCTGGCGGCCGCGGTGCTCGCCCCGGCGGTCGCCTCCTACACCGCGGTGCTCCTCTCGCACACCGCCGTGCCGTTCTGGAACACCGCGAAGGACGAGCTGCCGTTCGTGTTCGTCGGCAGCGCCGCGGCGAGCGGCGGCGGTCTGGGGATGATCCTCGCTCCCCGCGACCAGGCCGGCCCGGCGCGGCGGATGGCGGTCCTCGGCGCCGTCGCCGAACTCGCCGCGGAACAGCGGATGGAAGGCCGGCTGGGGCTGGTCGGGGGTGTCGTCCACGAGGAGAAGCCGAAGAAGTTCCTCACCGCGGCCAAGGTGCTGACGGCCGGTGGCGCGGTGGGCGCCGCGCTGTTCGCGCGGCGGTCCCGGACCGCGGCCGTCCTCTCCGGTGCCGCCCTGCTCGCGGGCAGCCTCTGCACCCGGCTCGGTGTACTGCACGCGGGTATCGCGTCCACGAAGGACCCGAAGTACGTCGTCGGTCCCCAACGTGAGGAGCTGGCCCAGCAGGAGCAGCTAGCCCAGCGCGAGCGCCTCAGCGCACCCGGACGGTGATCCCTGGCTCGGCGGGCAGTAGCCGGCCGATCACCGGATAGCCGGGGAGCTCCCCGGCGACGAGCAGCCCGCCGGACGTCTGCGCATCGGCGAGCAGCAGCGCCTCGTCCTCGTTGATCGCGGAGGCGTCCAGGTGCGGGCGCACCCAGTCGAGGTTGCGCCGGGTACCGCCGCTGACGTAGCCCGCGGCCAGCGCCTCGCGGGCGCCCTCCAGGTAGGGCACGGCGGCGGCCTCGACCTCGGCGGTGACCCCGCTCGCCCGGGCCAGCTTGTGCAGGTGACCCAGCAGCCCGAATCCGGTGACGTCGGTCGCGCACACCGCGCCGGCCTCCAGCGCGGCCGTCGAAGCCTTGTCGTTGAGCGTCGTCATCGCGTCGATGGCCTGCGGAAACACCTCGCCGGTCTGCTTGTGCCTGGTGTTGAGGACGCCGATGCCCAGCGGCTTCGTGAGCGTCAGCGGGACGCCCGCCCGGCCGGCGTCGTTGCGCAGGATCCGGTCCGGATCGACCAGCCCGGTGACCGCCATCCCGTACTTCGGCTCCGGATCGTCGACGCTGTGCCCACCCGCGACGTGGCACCCGGCCGCGCGGCCGACGTCCAGGCCGCCACGCAGTACCTCGCGGACCAGATCGAACGGGAGCACGTCCCGGGGCCAGCCGAGCAGGTTCACCGCGACGACCGGGCGGCCGCCCATCGCATACACATCGGACAGTGCGTTGGTGGCCGCGATCCGGCCCCAGTCGTACGGGTCGTCGACGACCGGCGTGAAGAAGTCGGCGGTGGCCACCACCGCTCCGGCCGGAGTGCGGACCACCGCGGCGTCGTCGCCGTCGTCGAGGCCCACGAGCAGTTCGTTCTCGGAGAGCGGCACGGCGCCGATCAGGCCCTTGACGGCCTCTTCGAGCTCACCGGGGGGAATCTTGCAGGCACACCCACCGCCGTGTGCGTACTGAGTCAGCCGGTACATGGGGCCAACACTATTGTGGGCAGCGCCCCGTTCAAGGGCAGGGAGGCGTTTGGGTGGCTGGTGCCCCCCGCGGTCTTCAAAACCGTAGTGGCCGAGGATCTCGGTCAGGCGGGTTCGATTCCCGTCCGTCTCCGCCGATTAAGGTCTCGGGCATGGATCCTCGCCGCTCCATTCCGCGGACCGACGCGGTACTGGCCGACCCCTGGCTGGCCGGCGCGGTCGAGCGGCTGGGGCGGTCCCGGGTGAAGGCGGCCGTCGTCGAGGCGCAGGCCCGCGCCCGGACCGGCGAGATCGCTCCGGACGACGTCGCCGCCGCGGCCGCGCGGAGCCTGCCCCAGCGGGCGACGTCGCTGCGGCCGGTGCTCAACGCCACCGGCGTCGTGCTCCACACCAACCTGGGCCGGGCGGTGCTCTCCGCGGCGGCGATCGAAGCGCTGCAGGCCGCGGCCGGCGCGACCGACGTGGAGCTGGACCTGGCCACCGGTCGGCGCGCCCGGCGCGGGCGGGCCACGATGGCGGCGCTCGCCGCGGCGGTCCCCGACGCCGGCGCCGTACACGTGGTGAACAACGGCGCCGCCGCGCTGGTGCTGGCGGCCACCGCGCTCGCGGCCGGGCGGGAGATCGTGGTCAGCCGCGGCGAACTCGTCGAGATCGGCGACGGGTTCCGCCTGCCGGACTTGCTGGAGTCCACCGGCGCCCGGCTGCGGGAGGTCGGCACCACCAACCGGACCACGCTGGCCGACTACCGCGCCGCGATCGGGCCGGAGACCGGGTTCGTGCTCAAGGTGCACCCCTCGAACTTCGTCGTCACCGGCTTCACCGCCGCCGTCGACGTCGCCGCGCTGGCCACCCTGGACGCGCCGGTGGTCGTCGACATCGGTTCCGGCCTGCTCGCCCCCGAGCCGCTGCTCCCGGCCGAGCCCGACGCGGCGACCGCGCTGCGGGCCGGCGCCGACCTGGTCACCGCCAGCGGCGACAAGCTGCTCGGCGGCCCGCAGGCCGGGCTGCTGCTCGGCACGGCTCCGCTCGTGGAGCGCCTGCGCCGCCACCCGCTGGCGCGCGCGCTGCGGGTGGACAAGCTGACGCTCGCCGCGTTGGAGGCCACGCTCACCGGCCCGGCCACCCCGACCGCGACCGCGCTCCACGCCGACGTCTCCGTGCTGCGGGAACGCGCCTCGACGCTGGCGGCCACGCTGCGCGCCGAGGGGATACCGGCCGCGGCCGCGCCGAGCGTCGGCGGGGTCGGCGGTGGCGGCGCTCCCGGCGTCGTGCTGCCCTCGGCCGCGGTCGCGCTGCCGGCGGCCTGGGCCGCCGCGCTGCGGGCGGGTGACCCGCCGGTGGTCGGCCGGGTCGAGCGCGGCGCGCTCCTGCTCGACCTGCGCTGCCTCCCCGCTGATCTGGACGACGTCCTGGGCGACGCCGTGCGCGCGGTGGCCGCCCGCGAGGCCACCACGCGGGAGGACACCGCCGCCGGGGCGGCCGACGCATGCACGTCGTAGCCACCGCAGGCCACGTCGACCACGGCAAGTCGACGCTGGTCCGGGCGCTGACCGGGATGGAGCCCGACCGGTGGGCCGAGGAGCGCCGCCGGGGCATGACGATCGACCTGGGCTTCGCCTGGACGCGGCTGCCAGGCGGCGCCGAGATCGCGTTCGTCGACGTTCCCGGCCACGAACGATTCGTGCCGAACATGCTGGCCGGCGTCGGCCCGGTGCCGGCCGCGCTGCTCGTCGTCGCGGCCGACGAAGGCTGGATGCCGCAGACCGCCGAGCACGTCGCCGCGCTCGACGCGCTCGGCGTCTCGCACGCGGTGCTGGCCGTGACCCGCAGCGACCTGGCCGATCCGGCGCCGACGATCCAGCAGGTCACCGACCGGCTGCGCGGCACGTCGCTGGCGGGGCTGCCCGCGGTCGCGGTGAGCGGCGTGACCGGCGCCGGGCTGGACGCGCTGCGTGCGCGGCTGGCGTCGCTGGTCGCCGCCCTGCCGGCGCCGGACGCCACGGCACCGGTGCGGCTCTGGGTCGACCGCGCGTTCACGATCCGGGGCAGCGGCACGGTCGTCACCGGAACGCTCAGCGCCGGCACCCTGCGCGTCGGGGACGAGCTGTCGCTGAACGGCCGCAGTGTGCACGTCCGCGGGCTCCAGGCGCTCGGTGTGCCGCATCAGGAGGTCAGCGCGGTCGCGCGGGTCGCGGTCAACCTCCGCAACGTCGACAAGGGCGACGTGCACCGAGGCGACGCGCTGCTCACCCCGGGCCGGTGGACGTCCACGGCGCTGGCCGACGTGCGAGTCGGCGGCGACGACCTCGACGACGCCCCGAACGCCCTCGTCCTGCACGTGGGCTCGGCCGCCGTCCCGGTCCGCGTCCGTCCGTTGCACCACCCCGACAAGGAACCGCAGTTCGCGCGGCTGACGCTGGCGACGCCGCTGCCGCTCGACGCGCGGGACCGGGCCCTGCTCCGCGATCCGGGCGGCCATCGGGTGGTCGGCCGGGTCACGGTGCTCGACACCGACCCGCCCCCGTTGACCCGCCGGGGCGCCGCGGCGGCCCGCGCCACCGACCTGGCCGCCGTCGGCACCGAGGACAACCTGCTGCGGACCCGCCGGCTGATCCGCGCGACGGAGCTGCGCGGCCTCGGCGCCGCTCCCCCACCCGACGCGATCCGGGCCGGCGACTGGCTGCTCGACCCGCAGCACGCCGCCGAGCTGCGCGAACGGCTCCGGAAGCTGCTGGCCAATCATCGCGCCACCGGCACGCTGGAGGCCGGTCCTACGATCGAGGAGGCCCGGACCGCCCTCGACCTGCCCGACCGCAGCGTCCTGCTGGCGCTGATCGCCGCCCCGCTCACCGTCCGCGACGGCCGGGTCGTCGACCGGGACGCCGCTCCCCCGCTGCCCGCGCCGGTCGCCGCCGCGATCGAGCTCCTCGCGGCCGATCTCGCCAGGAACCCGTTCCGGGCCCCGGAAGCCGGACGCCTGGCGGCGCTCGGCCTCGGCCCGCGCGAACTCGCCGCCGCCGAGCGCACGGGGGCGCTTCTCCGCCTGGCCGAGAACGTCGTTCTCCTGCCGGGCGCGGACGATCAGGCGGTCGGCATCCTGGCCCGGCTGGAGCAACCGTTCACCACCAGCCAGGCCCGGCAGGCGCTGGACACCAGCCGCCGGGTGGTGCTGCCGCTGCTGGCGCTGCTCGATCGCAGGCACCGCACGCGCCGGCTCCCGGACGACCGGCGCGAAGTCCTCTCGTAGAGCTCAGCGCCGGACGTCGGCCGGTCCGTCGGTGACCGGAAACCCGTCCGCGACCCACGCCTCGACCCCGCCGATGAGGTCGGTGGCCCGCCACAAACCCAGCTGCCGCAGGCTCGCCGCGGCCAGGCTGGAGCTGTAACCCTGCCGGCAGACGACCACGATCTCGACGTCGTAGCTGTGGGCCTCGGGGATGTTGACGCCGCTGGCCGGATCGAGCCGCCACTCCAGCACGGTGCGGTCGATGACTATCGCGTCGGGCAGCTCGCCCTGTTCAGCGCGCTGGGTCTCGGTGCGGGTGTCGACCAGCAGCGCCCCGCGGGCGACCGCGGCGCGGGCCTCCGTCGGGATCAGCCGGTCGAGATCGGTGCGGGCGGTGGCGAGCAGTGCGTCGACACCGATCGGGGTGTCGACGCTCTTCGCGAGGGGGCTCTGCGGCACGCCCGCCATTCTGTCCGCGGGCCGGATGATCAAACACCGCGCCATCGTCATCATTTCGATGACAGCAGTCTTGTCATCATTCCGACGACGTGCTACAACGGAAATGCGCGTTGACGATTCACTACCGAATACAGGGAGGACGCCATGTTGATGCGCACCGACCCGTTCCGGCAGCTCGACCAGCTGACCCAGCAGCTCTTCGGCGACGCGGCCGGAACCTGGTCCAAGCCGTCGGTGATCCCGATGGACGCGTACCGGGTCGGCGACGAGTTCGTCGTTGACTTCGACCTGCCGGGGATCACTCCGGACGCCGTGGACCTCGACGTCGAACGCAATGTGCTCACCGTCCGCGCCGAGCGTCGGCCGAAGGCCGAGCAGCCCGCCGAGATGCAGGTTCGCGAGCGCCCGCTGGGTGTGTTCACCCGGCAGCTCTTCCTCGGCGACGCGCTGGACACCGAGCGCATCCACGCCTCGTACGACAACGGCGTACTGACGCTGCGCATCCCGGTCCGCGAGCAGGCCAAGCCGCGCAAGATCAGCATCGCGCAGGCCGAGTCGGGGCCGAAACAGATCAACGCCTGACCATAGGTGCGGGCCCGCACCCGGGCCCGCCGGTGCTTCCCCACGGGAGGCAGCAGTGTTCCGTACCTCTGCGGACGCCGTGGCGACGGCCGTCGGCGACGACCTGGCGACGGCGGCTCCGAGCGCGATCGACGATGCGTTCTACGCGCTGATCACCGCTGACCCGGAGCTCCTCCGGGCGGAGTTCGAAGAATTGGTCGACACCGCATGGGAGCCGCCGGAGCCACCACCGCCCGACGACGCGTCCGGACCGGAAGACCCGGCACCACGTCCCGCGCCACCCGATGCGGGGTGTCGGTGCGGGCGCGGCCGCCGACCCGGTGGCGTCCGGCGTCGCCGGGAGCGCTCGCCGCCCGAGTCGCGGTCGGAAGTCGTGTGATCCGAGTGATCCAGGAAAGGAGAACAGGTCAGCCCGGGGGCCGACGGCACCAGGTGGATGCTGTCGGCCCTTGGCGTGGCACCGGTCGGTCGATCGCCGACACCGAAGTGCTCAACAACCACCCGTTCCGGCCGATCAAGGCACGTGGTGGCGGACGAAGCCTGGTCGCAGACCGCAGCGCGCCGGCTGAGTGATCCGGTCCGACTGCAGGCGCTGCGTGCCACCGGACTGTCCGAGTCGACCTCCGCACCGACGCTCGACCGGCTCACCGGGCTCGCGGCCCGCTGGCTGGACGTCCCGATCTCGCTCGTCTCCCTGGTCGACGCCGACCGGCAGTTCTCCGCCGCCGCCTGCGGTGTCACCGGCGACCGGGAGGCGCCGCTGTCCCGCTCGTTCTGCCAGCACGTCGTCCTGGACGATGCCGCCCTGATCGTCACCGACGCCCGGGAAGACGACCGCCTACGCGACCACCCCGTGGTGGCCGACGGCGTCGTCGCCTACGCCGGAATTCCGCTGCGCAGCCCGAGCGGGCACGTCCTCGGGTCGTTCTGCGTCGCAGACACCCGTCCCCGGTCCTGGAGTGAGCTGGAGTTGACGACGCTGACCGACCTCGCGGCCGCCGCCGAGGCGGAGATCGCCCTTCGCCGCGCGAACGGACGGCTGTCGGCCTCCGCGACCCGGGTACAGATGCTCCTGGACACTGCTCTGGACGCGTACATCGCGATCAACCCGGACGGCGCCATCACGGACTGGAACGCCGCTGCGGAGCGGCTGTTCGGCTGGACCGCCGCCGAGGCGCTCGGTCAGGACCTGACCGGGCTGATCGTGCCGGAGCGGTTCCGCGAGGCGCACGACCGGGGCCTGGCTCGGGTCCGGGAGACCGGACACTCCACGCTCGCCGGACAGCGCCTGGAACTCGCCGCGGTGGACCGGGCCGGCCGGGAGTTCCCGATCGAACTGACGCTGCAGGTCGACGACGACCCCGACCTGCCTGCCTTCCACGCGTTCATCCGGGACATCACCGACCGGCTGGGCGCACAGGAGGCCCTGGAGCACGAGCGGCAGCGCCTCGCCGACGAACGCACGTTCCTGCAGACCCTGCTCGACAGCCTCGACACCGGGGTGGTGGCCTGCGACAGCGCCGGACGGCTGGCCCTGTTCAACCAGGCCTTGCTGCGCATGCACGGCACGAACGTGCAGCCGCTCGACGCGGAGACGTGGGCGCAGACCTACGACCTGCACGAGCCGGACGGTCGCACGCCGCTCGACCCCGGGCAGAATCCGCTCACCCGCGCCTTCTCCGGCCAGACCGTCGACGGGCAGGAGCTGGTGATCACCGCCCCCGGCGTGGCCGCGCGGCGGTTCCTCGCCAACGGCCGGCCGATCGACACCCCGGACGGGCGTCGGCTCGGCGCCCTCGTCGCGATGCACGACATCACCGACGCCCACCGCGCCGAGTCGCTGCGCCGCGCGGAACACGCCGTCGCGCAGGCCCTCGCCGACGCCACGTCGGCCCACCAAGCCGCCGGAGCAGCGATCGCCGCGGTCGCCGACGAGCTGGAGTGGTCCTGCGGCGAATACTGGGAGCTGGGCGAGGAGGGCGGCTCGGTACAGCTGGTCTGCACCAGCCGCTGGGTGGCGCCGAGCGGCCCCTCCTGCGACCACGTCCGGCTACTCGGTACCGCTGAACCCGGCGTCGTCGATCGGCTGGCGCGGCAGGTCTGGGAGCGCCAGGCCTCGATCGTCACCGAGCGGACCGCCCCGGACGACCGGATCCGGATCGGGATGCCGGTGCGGACCGCGGAGGCGGTCTCCGGCGTCGTCCTGTTCTGCCTGGCCGACCTGGAGCCGCCGCGCCCGGACACGCTGCTCATGCTCGACGGCGTCTGCACCCGGATCGGCCGCTACCTCGAACGGCGCCGCACCGAGGACCTCGTCCTGGCGCTGGCCGCCGCCCGGCGGGACTTCGAGCGGGTCGCCGCGCAGATCGAGGACTACCTGTGGACGGTGGAGGTGCTGCCCGACGGGCGCGCCCGGTCGGTCTACGCCAGCCCGAACAGCGCCGGCGTCTTCGGCGCGACTCTCCCGGCCGACGCCGACCTGGCCGCGGTCTTCGCCGAGCGCGTGCACGCCGGCGACACCGCGTCGTTCTCGGACTTCTACGCCACCCTGCGCGATGGGCTCTCCGCGGAGATCGAGTGCCGCATCCGGGGATTCGACGGGGAGAGCCGATGGATCTGGACGCGTGCCGTGCCCCGTCACGAGCAGGATCGGCTGCTGGTCGACGGCATCTCCACCAACGTCACCGAACGTCGCCTGCTGGCCGAACGACGCGAGGACCTCCTCGGTGCCGAGCGGGAGCAGGTCGCCCGGCTGCGCGACCTCGACCGGCTGAAGGACGAGCTCGTCGCGGTCGTCAGCCACGAGCTCCGCAACCCGATCGGCACGATCCGCGGCTACACCGAGCTGCTCCTGGACGACCCCGACCTGCCCGCAGAGCACCGGACGTACGCCGAGGTCATCGACCGTACGAGCGCCCACCTCAAGCAGCTCGTCGACCAGCTCCTCGACCTCGCGCGGATCGACGCCGGCCACGTCCACCTCGATGCCCGCCCGCTGTCCGCGACGAAACTCGTCCGGGAGACGCTCGGCGACCACCACCCCGAGGCCGACGCCAAGCACCTGACGATCGTCACCGACCTCGCCGCGCACCTGCCCGTCCACGGCGACGCCACCCGGCTCCGGCAGGTGCTGGACAACCTGCTCAGCAACGCGATCAAGTACACCCCCGAGGGCGGCACGGTCACGGTCACCGGCCGATCCGTGGAAGGCAGGGTGGAGATCTGCGTCGCCGACACCGGGATCGGCGTCCCCGACGACCAGCTGCCGAAGCTGTTCACGCGGTTCTTCCGCGCGACCACCGCGCTGGACCGCGGGATCAAGGGCACCGGTCTCGGGCTGGCGGTCACCAAGGCCATCGTCGAGGCACACGCCGGCACGATCGCCGCGGAGCCGGGCGAGCCGCGGGGCACCCGCTTCCGGATCACGCTCCCCAGCCGGCCGCCCGGCGATTCCGGCCGCTGACGCACCGATTAGCAGCTCGTACGCGGTGGTACCCCACGCCGGAACTCGATCGGTCAGGGGGACGGAATGACGACAGCGACGGCGGGTGCGGGCCAGGGCAGAGGCCGCGAGGCGAGCGCACCGCACCAGATCCCGGCCCGGGGCTGGAAAGACGTGCTGGTCCGCACGGTGAAGGAGTTCAAGGACGACGACATCCCGACCGCGGCCGCCGCGGCGGCGTTCTACGCCTGGCTGGCGCTGATCCCGGCCGCGATCGGTGCGATCACGATGTACGGCCTGGTCGCCAGCCCGGACCAGATCACCACCCAGATCGACCAGCTCACTGCGAGTCTGTCCGCGGACGTGAAGGCGGTGATCACCGACCCGATCAGCTCCGCCACCAACGCCAGCGGCAAGGGCCTGTCGATCGGTCTGATCATCTCGCTCGCCGCGGTGCTGTGGAGCGCGTCCGGCGGCATGAACGGAATGATCCAGGCGGTGAACACCGCGTACGACGAGGGCGACGACCGGAACTTCGTCAAGAAGCGCGGCCTGGCGATCCTGCTGACGCTGGGCGCGATCGTCGGGTTCGTGGTGGCGATCCTGCTCGTCGCGGTGCTGCCGCCGGCACTGGAGGCGCTCAACCTCGGGTCGGCCGCCACGACCGTCGCGGGGATCGCCCGCTGGGTGTTGCTCGCCCTCCTGATGATGGCCGGCCTGGCGATCCTCTACCGCTACGCACCCGACCGCGACAACCCGCGGATCCAGTGGGTGTCCTGGGGTGCGGTGATCGCGACCGTGCTGTGGCTGCTCGCGTCCGCCGGGTTCTCGTTCTACGTCAACAACTTCGGCAGTTACAACAAGACCTACGGCGCGCTGGCCGGCGTCATCGTGCTGAACCTGTGGCTCTACCTCTCCTGCATGGTGATCCTGTTCGGCGCCGAGCTCAACGCCGAACTCGAGGCGCAGACCCGCAAGGACACCACGACCGGCCCGGGTCAGCCGCTCGGCACGCGGGGCGCGCAGAAGGCCGACGAGGTGGGGCCCGCGACCGACTCGGCCTGACCGGTTCCCGCTGTTTCGCCTCCCGGAGTCGGGATACCTGATAGGAACCTCTCGACCCACCGTCGTTGGGATCTGCCGTGGCGCGCTTATACGAACCAGGTCATCGCAGCCCCGGATCCCGGGGCCGGGTGATCGTGATCGGTGTCATCCTGCTCACGGCGATCCTCGCGCTCTGGGCGATCACGACCGGAGCGATCCGGTTCCTCGGCACCGACGACGATCCCGAGCCGGGCGGCGGAGCCGGGACCACGCAGCCGACCGTCGGATCGACCGCGGCGGTCACCGAGGGGGACCTGGAGATGCAGCTCCGCTCGGTGCGGCCGGCGGGGCCCGGCAAGCTCGGCGTGACGCTCACCGTGCGCAACCGGACCGCGGCGTACGTCTCGTTCTACGGGGAGAGCCAGGAACTCGTCAGCCCGGACGAGCACACGGTGAGCGGCGCGGTCGGGCTGACGTCGCTGGAGCCGCGAGAGAGTGCGACCGTGACCGTGGTGTTCACGGTTCCGGCCGACTTCCGCGCCGACGAACTCGAACTGCACGCCGCCCCGGGGAGCCCGGGGCGGCGGATCCCCCTCGGCTAGTGTCTTGACGCGTTGATTCGTGCCCGCCTGGCGCCCGGCTGCCCCAGCCATCTGCCTTCTACTTCTCGGCGACGAACTTCTGCCTCACGACACTAGCCGCGTGCAGGCCGCTCAGCCGGCGGCGTAGACCGTGAAGTCGTCGAACGACACTTCGAGGACGTCGTCGCCGCTGTCGGGGACGCGGATGTGCAGCCCGAGCTGGGACCGCGTCGTGCCCGGCAGCGGGTTCGGGTCGCGCACGTCGACGACCTGCTCGCCGTCGACCCGGAACGTGAGGTGGGCGGCGCTGCCCTCCGTGCGGCACACCGCCTCCAGCCGGACCGGACTGGTCCCGATGCGGGCGGCCCGCGCGGGCACCGGCAGCAGCTCGGTGGGGCTGCCGTTCTCCTGGCGGACGACGCGGACCGTGCCCTCGCGCGACAGCAGGAACAGGTAGGCCGTGCCGGTGTCCTCGTCGCCGCGGCAGGTGAGCCCGAGTTCGCCGGTGCCCTCGGATCGGTCCTGCACCTGTGCCGTGACGCCGAACGCGGCGTCGGGCAGTGGCGTGCTCGTGTCCTTCGGAGGGAACGGCGACTGCGCCTGGTTGGACCGGTCCTCGCCCCTGGCCAGCATCGTGTAGACGCCGCGATCCACGTCGTAGCCGCGGGTGGTGACCTCGGCCGGGTTGTCGGTGTCGGGCGCGTACCGATAGCCGTCCCAGTCCGGCTGCGCGTTGAAGTCTTGCCGGTAGCGGAGGTCTCCGGCGGCGCCGGGCGGCTTCGACGGCAGCACGGTGTCGCGTCCGAGCCGGTCGTCGCCGCCGACGCCGTCGGGACGGAGCACCAGGAAGGCGGCGGTCCCGGCGACGAGGAGCAGAACCACCGCGGCCGCGACCGGCCACACCCACCGCCGGCGCCGTCGCACGGCCACGGCCGGCCCGGTGACGCCGGATCCCGGCGGCACCGGGTCACTCGGCGGCACCGAGGCGACCGGCGGCGGGAACCCATCCGGCGGGGGCGGCGGGAACCCATCCGGCGGGGGCGGCGGATCCGGTCGTCGGCCCGATTCCGGCGGCGGGGCGCTCGGTGCGGAGAACGGGACGGTCGGCTGCTCCCTGCCGGCGGGTGGAGGGCTCAGCCGCGTCTCGGCGAGCACCCGCGCCTCGATCGCCCGTGCGTCCGTCGACTGCTCGTCGTGCCCGAGCAGCCGGAGCAGCACGCTGCTCGCGGATGGACGCCGGGCCGGATCCTTCTCGAGGCACTCGGCCAAGATCGGCACGAGCGCCGGCGGTAGCCCGGCGAGCACCGGCGGGTCGTACAGGATCCGCCGCAGCACGCTCGGCACCGAGTCGTTGCCGAACAGGTGACGCCCGGTCGCCGCGAACGCGACCGTCGCGGCCCAGCTGAACACGTCGCTCGGCGGGCCGACGACCTCGCCGCCGATCTGCTCGGGCGACATGTACGAGACGCTGCCGAGCACCCCGCTCGCGGCCGTCACCGTCGCGTCCTGCATGCGGGCGATGCCGAAGTCGATCACTCGCGGCCCGTCCGGGCCGAGCAGCACGTTGTGCGGCTTGAAGTCACGGTGAACGACGCCGGCCCGGTGGATGGCGACCAGGGCGGTGACGGTGCCGACCGCGAGCCGGTGCAGCGCTCCCCCGGTCCGGGGCCCGTCGGCGGTCACGGCCTCGGACAGCGACGAGCCCTCCACGAACTCGCTGACGATGTAGGGCCGCTCGGCGTCCAGATCGGCGTCGAGCACCTCGGCGATGCAGAACGACGACACCTGGCGGGCCAGGTCGACCTCGCCGAGAAACCGGCGGCGAGCCGACGTGTCGGCGACCAGGTCGGGCTTCAGCACCTTGACCGCGACCCGCTCGTCGCCCTCGGTCACGCCGAGATAGACGGCGCCCTGGCCGCCCTCGCCGAGCCGACCGATCATCCGGTACCGGCCGAGGCGTAACGGGTCGCCGGCGTGCAACGGTGCTGCCTCGACCACGTACGCCCCCCGACCCGCTCGACCGGCCCCTTGTGTAGCACGAGCACCGCGGCCCGAGGCCCCACCGATCAGCCGAGGCGCTCCGGACGTTCGGCGACCCGTGACGGCGCGGACTCCACGGCGACGAGGTGCCAGCCCCACGGCGCGAGGTCGACGAACAGCCCCGGGTCGGCCAGCTCGTCGCCGTCCCGGTCGAACACCGGGCCGTCGAACACCGGGCCGTCGAACACCGGGCTCTCGAGCAGCGGGGTCAACGCCCAGCGCCGGCCGCGGAGGTCGTCCCACGGCAGCCGGACGCGTCCCTGGGCGGCCCGCTCGGAGAGGTTGAGCACGACGAGGTGCCGCCCCGCACCCCGCTCCCAGGACCAGGCGAGCAGCGCGCGGTGACTCGGGTTGTCCGGCCACCCGACGACGTCGAGCAGGCGCCAGGTGCCGGCGCGGAGCTCACCGGCACGGACCGCGGCGAGCACCGCGGCCCCGAACCGCCGGAACCCCGGGTCGAGCGGCTCGGCGGGACGCCGCCCGAGGAACACCGGCAGCCGGACCCGCCGTCCGTCGAACTGCCCCTCGTGCCAGAGCGTGGCTCCGGGCAGGGTCGCGATCGCGATCGTGGCGGCCCGGAGCCGCTCGATCGGGGCCAGCGTCGCCGCCGCGCGCGGCTCGTCGTGGTTCTCGACGAACCGGAGCAGACGACGTTGGTAGTCGACGCCGGCCGCCAGGTGCGCCCGCAGCCCGGCGACGTCCCCCTCGGCCAGGCGGTCGTGGAGCCGCTTGTCGTAGCAGTAGTCGAAGCCCTGCTGCTGCAGCGTCCACTCCAGGTCCCAGTAGGCCTCGGCGACGAACAGCAGGTGTGGGTGGCGTGCCCGGACCTGCGCGAGGACGTCCGGCCAGAACTCCGCGGCCGGTACCGGCCCGGCCTGGTCGCCCCAGGTCTTCGCGAACACGTCGGTGAGCATCAGCATCGCCATGTCGCACCGCAGGCCGTCGCAGAGCGCGCCGATCCGGTCCAGCAGCTCCACCGTGGCCTGCCGGAACTCCGGGTGGAAGGCGTTCAGCTGCAGCACGTCCGGCCAGGGCGGGAAGAACGGGTCCCGGCCGCGCGCCAGCACCGCGCCGTCGACCTCGACGAACGCCTCCGGTGACCGCGCGAGGTCGTCGCTGGTGCCGCGGATGAAGAGGTCGGGGCGGGCCCGGACCCACGGGTGGTCCGGCGCGACGTGGTTGGGGACGTAGTCGAGCACGAGCCGGATCCCCCGGTCGGCGAGGACCGCTCGCGCCGCTGCGAGTCCGGCCGGTCCGCCGAGCCGGGCGTCGACCGTGTACGAACGCACGCAGTAGGGCGAGCCGACCACGTCGTCCGGGCGCAGATCGGGCAGCGCAGCACGGAACGCGGCCGTCAACGCGTCGTCCCCCCGGGCGATCGCCAGCCCGGCCGGGCTGCGTTCCCAGACGCCCATCAGCCAGATCGCGTCGACGCCGTCCAACCCGACCTCGTCCCACGCCTCGGCGGGAACGTCGGCGAGTGTCACCGGGCGCCCGTACCGCCGGGTGAGCTCGGCCAGCCACACCCAGGTGTCCACCTCGTGGATGACCGGCTGCGCCGGCCACGCCAGGTCCGCGCTCACCGACCGGCCTCCCCCTGCTCGCTCCGGTGTCGCGCGGCCGCACTCCCGTCGATCATGCGGTCCTCCCTGGATCGTCCTGCTTCGGGCCCACCGTCAGCATGCCCACAGCGGGCGGACCCGCGCGCCACGGCTCGGTCCGGCACGCGTCTCACCCGCAGGGGGTGAGGCGTCGGGTGTTCACCCGCAAGGGGGGAAGACCGCTGACGGCCGGACGGTCATGCTGGGGGCATGGCTCTCGGCCCGCTGGAACTGTTGGTGCTGACCTTCCCGGCGGACCGGTTCGACGAGGGAGTTCGCGCGACGCTGGATCCGCTGTCCATCGGCGGGGAGATGCGCATCGTCGACGCGCTGGCGCTCTGCGGCGATCCGCTCAGGGGCACCAGGGCCGTCGAGTTGAGCGACCGGCCCGCTCTGCGCGGCGATCCGGTGGCGCCGGCCGGATTGGCGACCGGTCTGATCCGGGAGTCGGACCTCCACGAGGCGGCGGCGTTGGTCGACACGCGCACCCTCGCGCTCGTCGTACTGCTCGAACACCGCTGGGTGCACGACCTCGCCGGCCCGGTCGCCGCGTCGCGCGGCACGATCGTCGGCCTGACGCACATCTCGGGCCTCCCCGGACGGGTGCGCCGGCTCGCCACCGTGCACTGAGCGGCGACACTCACACTGTTCACCGCGCTGCTCGCGGCGTGGACCGGTTCGTGGACAATGCTCGTACCACCGTCGAGGAGGTGCGATGCGTCGGTCATTGCGAGGGCTGGCGCCGATCCTGGCGCTGGCCGGATCGTTCCTGCTGTTCTACCTACTGGCACCGCACTACTCGACCGTGCTGTGGTGGGAGTTCCGATCGGCGCTGTTCTGGATCGTGCCGATCCTCGGGCTCCTCGTGCTCTGGATCGTCCTCGCCGGGGTGACCGCGTGGATGAGCGACCGCGACAGCTCCGGGTCCTCCGCCGCCTCGGTGACGGTCGGCAGCCTGTCGGTGCTCGGCGGTGGCGTCGCGCTGGTCGCCGTGATCTGGTGGCTGGTCTCGACGCACGGCTACGAGAAGGCCCGGTCTTACTACACCGCGTCGGTGAAGGTCACCACGAGCGCGGCGCCGACCGTCGGCCAGCGCGCACCGTTCCCGGTCGCGGTGGCTCAGGCGCGCCCGAACCTCGGTGACGTCTCCGGCGACGTCGTCGACACCACGTACCTGCCACAGCGGGGATCGTTCGCCAGCCTGGTCAAACGACGCGGCTGGGCGTCGTCGGGCTACGAGGTCACACTCGACCAGGAGGTACCCCTCGCTGGTGGCCGGGGCGACGGCACGACCTGCACGTTCGACCGCGGCCGCGCGGCCAGGCGGGACGGCGGATGGTGGACGCACAACCTGGCCCGCGCGCTCCACAGCGAGCGTCGGAACGTCCGCTACGACTCCGACGACCTCTACTCGTACTGCGACGGAGACCGGCCGGTCGTCGTGATCCCGCTCAAGCGACAGGTCGGCTGGCTCGTCGTCACCGAGCGGCCGGCCGGCGTCGCGCTCTACGACGGACGCACCGGAGAACTGGAGTTCCGCGATTCGTCCGACGGCCTCCCCGGCCCGGCGTACCCACTCTCGCTCGCCGCCGAGCAGCGCGAAGCCCTGCAGGCCTCCGGCGGCTACTGGGACTACCGCGGTGGCCGCTCCGGATGGGTGGCCAGCGAGGACGACACGAACAGCGGCAACAACACCGAGTTCGTGCTGCCGACGACCGCGGCCGGCAACCGTCCGAGTTACGTCACGATGCTCACCGGGCGGGGGGACGCCACCGCGATCGCGGCGCTGGCCGTGGTCGACGGGCGGGTCCGCAGCGGTCGGCTCGCCCCGATCACCGTGCACCGGACGAAACCCAGCTGGGTGTCTCCGGACGCCATCTCGTCCCGGATCAAGGCCGACTACCAGGACCTGCCGAACTGGCAGAACCAGAAGATCATGGAGATCGCGCCGACCAACGGCGGGCAGTGGGTCGCCACGATCGGTAACGGACAGAACGTTCTGTACCGGGTGCGGGGCACCGGTGACCTGCGCGGCGAGAATCCGACCTGTCTGATCCGGGCCGACGGTACGACGATCCGCTGCGGCACGCTGGCCGACCAGGACGGACGCGGTGTCGGCACGGAGTACGGCTCGAGTGGGACCCCGGGCGCACCGGCCGATCTCGGGAAGCTGACCGACAAGGAACTGGCCGACCTGCAGCGCCGGGTGGCCGACGAGGTCGCGAAACGCTTGGAGAAGGACGACTAAGGGCTCGTCGGCGCGAAGTCGTGGATGTGGTTCTCGCCGCCGCGGACCAGCGCCCACGAGGCTTCGGGTACCTCGGTCCACGCGCCCGGGAGGTCCCGCAGCGGCTCGGAGACGATGAACCGCGAGTCGGGCCCGAGCCGGTCGAGGACGTCCAGGTCCGGATAGAGCCGACGTACCTGGGAGGCGTCGTTGGAGTAGTAGAGCGAGCTCGTGGCTTTCTCGCTGGAGTAGCGGAAGACCCACAGCGTCTCGCCGTCGGTCGTGGCGACGGTCATGTGGACCGGGTACTCGACGCCGTGCTTCCGACCGACTTCCTCGACGAGGCCGACCGCCCGGGCGACTGCGGCGGGCGGGTCGTCGGTCAGACCGAACGTGAGCGCTAGGTAGAACAAGGTCTCGGTGTCGGTCGACCCCAGGATGTACTTGTACAACGCGGGGTCGACGGCCATCCGGAGGTCACGCTTGACGGCCTCGAAGTTCGCCAGCGACCCGTTGTGCATCCACAGCCACCGCCCGTGCCGGAACGGGTGGCAGTTGCTGCGCTCGATCGGCGTTCCGGTCGACGCGCGGACGTGCGCGAACAGGAGCGGTGTCCGGACGTTCGTCGCGATCTCCCGGAGATTCTCGTCGTTCCACGCCGGATGTGTGCCCTTGTACAACGCCGGCGTCTCACCGTCCCCGGTGCCGTACCAGCCGATCCCGAACCCGTCCCCATTCGTCACGTGTCCGAGGTTGGCGCGCAGACTCTGGACGATGATCGAGTGCTCCGGGCGGAACAGCAGGTCGTTGGCGACGACCGGGCTGCCCGTGTAGGCCATCCACCTGCACATCGCCCTCACGTCCTCTCGGTAGGGAACTGGACACTCAGGGCGAAGCCAACCACCGTCGGGTGCGGCGGGCGTCATCCGACCGGGATGATTCGGCGGGTCGGACCGCCGCGCTCGGCCCCCGACGCGGCGCCGCTGACCGGCGTGAACACCGCGGTCCCGTAGGATGGCCCTCGGTGTGCCGGGAAGCCTGGTCGGCAGCGTCCTCGTCGACCCTTCGGAACACCGGGAGAACCATGCGAGAGCCGACGTCGAACACGTCCAGGCTGCTGCGCCGCGGCTCGTGGGCGGAGGCCCGCCGCATCGCCGAGATCCTGCGCAGCGAAACCGTCGGCGGCATCCTGCTCCTCGTCGGTGCCGTCGCGGCCCTGCTCTGGGCCAACTCCGCGTGGTCCGGCGGGTACGCGGACCTGCGCGACACGGTCGTCGGCCCGCACGCGCTGCACCTGGATCTGACACTCGGGCAGTGGGCGTCCGACGGCCTGCTGGCGATCTTCTTCTTCGTCGCCGGACTGGAACTCAAGCGCGAGTTCGTCGCCGGTGACCTCCGCGACCCGCGGCGGGCCGCGGTGCCGGTCGCCGCGGCCGTCGGCGGTGTTCTGCTCCCGGCCGTCCTGTACGTGGCGGTCAACCTCGGTGGCGACGGACTCGGCGGCTGGGCGATCCCGACCGCCACCGACATCGCGTTCGCCCTCGCCGTCCTCGCCGTGATCGGCAGCGCGCTGCCGACCGCCCTGCGCACGTTCCTGCTCACGCTCGCGGTCGTCGACGACCTGCTCGCGATCGTGATCATCGCGTTCTTCTACACCGACCACCTGTCGGCGTGGCCGCTGCTGGGTGCGCTGGTTCCGCTCGCCGTGTTCACCGTGCTGGTACAGCGTCGCGTCCGCAGCTGGTGGCTGCTGCTCCCGCTGGCCGCCGCCGCCTGGGCGTTGGTCCACGCCTCCGGCGTGCACGCCACGGTGGCCGGGGTGCTGCTCGGTTTCGCCGTCCCCGTCCTCCGGCGGACGCCGTCCCCCGGGCCCGGTCTGGCCGAGCACTTCGAACACCGGTTCCGGCCGATCTCCGCCGGGTTCGCCGTGCCGGTCTTCGCGTTCTTCGCCGCCGGGGTCACGGTCGGCGGGCTGGACGGGCTGTGGACCGCGCTGAGCGACCGCGCGGCGATCGGCGTCGTCGTCGGCCTGGTCGTCGGCAAGTCCGTCGGAATCTTCGTCACCACCTGGGTGATCGCCCGCTTCACCCGGGCCAGCCTGGACGAAGGCCTGGCCTGGGTGGACGTGTTCGGCCTCGCGGTGCTGGCCGGTATCGGGTTCACGGTCTCGCTGCTCATCGGCGAGCTCTCGTTCGGTGCCCAGAGCGAGCGCAACGAACACGTCAAGGTCGCCGTCCTCGTCGGGTCGCTGCTCGCGGCGGTGCTCGCCACCGGGATCCTCCGTGCCCGCAACCGCCGCTACCGCCGCATCCAGGAGGAGGAAGCCGTCGACGCGGACGACGACGGCGTCCCCGACGTCTATCAGTCCGGCTGATCCGCGGAGGCACTGATCGCGGCCCGAACCGCCGGCACGACCTCGGTGCCCCAGCGACGCAGGGAGTCGGCGTCCGGGGCGCCACCGCGCGGGGAGAAGAGCAGGAAGCCCGACGCGCCGTGGTCGCGCACCGCCGTGGTCAGCTCCTCGACCCACTGGTCGACCGAGCCACCGACCCAGCGTCCCTCGTCGTCGCGGGACGCGGCCAGCGGCCGGCCGGTGAAGCGTCCCGGGAGGTTGAACACCGTCCGGATCGCCCGCGGATCGCGGCCGGCGGCGACCGCTGCCTCGTCGATGATCGGCCTCGACTCCCGGTACCGCTGACTGCGCCAGTCCGCGGCGTGACCCGGGATCCAGCCGTCGGCGACCCGCCCGGTGGCGGCGAGGGACTTCCGGCCGACGGAACCGGTCCAGACGGCGGGCGCGGGCACCGGCGCCGGCTCGATCCCGTCGACCCGGTAGTGGCGGCCCTGGTAGATCACCGGCGGACCACCACCGGACAGCTGTCTGATCAGGACGATCGCTTCTTCGAAGGCGTCGACGGCCTCGGCCGGGGTCAGCCGCGGCACCCCCAGGTCGGCGATCCGGTCCCAGAGCCCACCGGCGCCGGCGCCGAGCACGACACGCCCGCCGGAGAGCGCGGAGAGCGACGTGATCGTGCGCGCGAGCATCGGCGCGGGCCGGGTCGGGAGGTTGGTGACGTTGACGAACCCGGCGAGATTCCGGGTACGTCCGAGGACGAACCCGAGCGCGGCGTAGGCGTCGAGGCGCCGGCCGACGTACGGATGGTCCGACAGCGAGAAAACGTCGAGCCCGTCGTCGTCGGCCTGCTGTGCCATCCGCAGCAGCTCGGATCCGTCGTCGACGTCGGAGTGCGCACCGAAACCGAAGACGACTCCGTCTCGTGAGGTCATGGTCTTTTCCTTCCCAGGGAAGTCGGTCTCGGGAGCGGGACGGTTCAGGCGGCGGTCGGGCCGAGCTGCCCGACGAGGTGGCCGGTGAGCAGGTCCTCACCCTTGTACTCGGAGACCGTCGCCACCGGGACGACGCTGGGGCCGTCGGGGCCGGGCAGCTGGCCGACGCCGCGGCGGGGCCCGAGCGGCAGCAGGATCATCCGGTGCGGCAACGGCTCGTAGGTGGTGGCGGGGCTCTCGCCGCGGAGTGCAGCGCCGATGTTCGCGGCGACGACCTCGGCGTGCTGCATCGCGAACGCGGCCATCTTGGCCTCGGCGACGTCGGTGAGGTCACCGATCGCGTAGACGTGCTCGTGCCCGCGGACCTGGAGCGTCTCGGTGACCGGGACCTGCCCCTGGGCGGTGAGCGCGGTGAGCAGGCCGTCGGTGAGATAGCCGCTGTTGACCTGCACCCCGTGCGCGGGGAACCACACGTCGGCGCTGATCGTGGCGCCGTCCGTGGTGGTCACCGCGAACGGTGCGGCCCGACCCGGTTCGGTGGCGGGCAGCGCGGTCAGTCCGGTGCCCAGCCGCAGCTCGACGCCGAGGTCGTCGAGCTGGCGGTGCAGGTCCTCCCGCAACTCCGGCTCGAAGCCGGGCAGCAGCTGCTCGGCGGTGTCGACGACCGTCACCTGCTTCTCCGGCCAGACCTCCTTGATCTCGCCGGCCAGCTCCAGACCGACCGGCCCGGCGCCCACGATCAGCACCCGCTCGGCGTTCCGCACCTCCTTGTGGGTGCGGCGCAGGTCCTCCAGTGCGCCCTCGATGGAGTCGGTACGCGGCTTGGCGGGGTACGCGTAGCTGGAGCCGGTGGCCAGCACGAGGTAGTCCGCGTCGACCCGCCGGCCGGACGCGAGCGTGACGCCGCGCGGGTCCGCCGAGACCGCCCGGTCGCGGAGCACCGTTCCCTGCTCGAGCAGCGTGGCGTAGGGGAAGAAGATGTTGGCGGCCCAGTCCGGCTGCGTCAGTGCCCGCAGCGACCCGGCCACGTTGACGAAGGCCTCCCGGGGATCGACGAGGACGACGTCGGCCTCGGTCTCCAGGCCCTTGGCGACCGCCGCGCCTCCGTAACCTCCACCGACCACGACGACTGTGCGACTCATGATGTGCTCCTCAGCGATCCGAGAACTCGGGCGAGGTCGAGAGTCGTCGCGCGGAAGGCCAGCAGGGAGGCCGGGCTGAGGGTGGTAGCAGGAGGGACACCCTCCGGTCCGAAAGCGTTGTTATGTTCGACGGGTGAGCGACAACGAGCTCGGCTTGTTCCTCCGAACCCGACGGGAAGCAATCACTCCGGCGCAGGTGGGGCTGCCCGCCGGGCCGCGGCGACGCGCTCCTGGCCTGCGTCGCTCCGAGGTCGCGGCGCTGGCCGGCGTGAGCGTCGAGTACGTGACGCGGCTGGAACAGGGGCGCGATCGCCACCCGTCCCCGCAGATCCTGTCCGCCCTCGCCGACGCGCTACGGCTGACCACCGGGGAACGAACCCACCTGTACACGCTCACCAAGGCGGCCGATCCAGGGTTCAACTGCCGCGGCGGCGCCGCTCCGGCCCGCACCGTGCGCCCGACCGTGCAGGCCTTGCTCCAGCGTTTCGAGGGCACTCCGGCCGTGCTCGTCAACGAGCTCGGTGACGTCGTCGCGCACACCGCGACGTACGCGCGGCTGGTCGGCCCGATCGGCCTGCTGGACGCCGCCGCACCGAACCTGGCGCGGTTCGTCTTCACCGATCCCCGGGCCCGGGACGCCTACCCGGACTGGGAGCACGTCGCCGACGAGCAGGTCGCCACGCTCAAGCACGGCCCGTTCACGGGGGATCCGCACATGGCCGCCCTGGTCGACGAGCTGACCGTCACGGCGGGGGACGCGTTCACCCAGCGGGTCGCCAACGTTCCCGGGTTCGCGAAGTCCACCGGCATCGTTCGGCTCGCCCATCCCGAGGTGGGGCCGCTCCGGCTCGCGTACGAGGTGCTCGACCTCCCCGCCGACGATCAGCTGCAGCTGATCGTTCAGCTGCCCGCCGACGACGCCACCGCCGCGGCGCTCGACCGTCTCGTGGTCGACCGCTCCCAGCCCCTCCACCTCGTCGTCGGCTGACCGCGGGCGACCAGGAACGCCTCGCCGGCAAGGAGCAGGATCCAGATCGCCCCGTTTGTTCCGCCCAGTACCCAGTCCTCGGTGGCGATCGTGGGCAGGATCGCGGCGACGGCGACGGTGAACCACGCGGCCGGTGCCGTGCCGTCGCGCCGCCGCCGTACCGCGTGGGCCACCAGCAGCCCCACGCCGACCAGGAACGCCACCGCGCCGAGCACACCACCGCGGCGGAATGCGCCGACCGCCGCGTTGTCGGTGTTCAGCTGACGCCGCGGTCCGTCCACCGGTGCCCCGTCGTCCGTGCGGGTCACGACCGCGCGGGAGGTGGTGGCGTCGCCGAACAACTTCTCCGCGACGCCGGCGTCCTGCCAGTCGGTCAGGACCTGCCGCCAGGTGTCGGTGCGGCCACTGGTCGCGGCGTCGATCCGGGTGCTGTTCGGGGTGGCCGCGGTGTTCAGCCGGTCCCGCGTCAGGTTGACGTAGCCGCCGGTGAAGACGAGGACCAGCGCGAGGATCACGAACGGGGTGGCCATCGCCGCCCACCTGCGCCGGTAGTCCGGTAGGTCGGGCCGGCGTCGCCGTAACACCAGAACGGCGTGCAGCAGCGCGGCCGCGGCGGCGAAGACGATCCCGGTCCGGGAGTCGCTCAGCGTCAGCAGAAGACCGGCCAGGCCGGTGACCGCCAGCCGCTGCCAGGTGGCGAACGCCCGGTCGAGGCCGATCCGGATCGCGGCGACGACGCCCAGGCCGGCCAGCGAGTTCGGGTGGTAGAACAGGTCCAGGCCGCCCCAGAAGCGGTCACGCATCAGCTGGCCGGATCCCGCCGGCGCCTCGCGGACGGTGTCGAACACGCTTCCCGAGCCGGCCAGCAGCAGGGCCGCGATGCCGACGAGGACGGCCGCGGCGACGCCGACGCTGGGGTCCCGGCCGGTCGAGCGGACGAACGCGACCACCGCGAGCGCGGCCAGCGTGAACACACCGGCGTAGGCGAGGCGCTGCACGCCCACGGTCAGGTGGCCGACGAGGAGCGCGCCGACGATACCCAGTAGCCAGTAGGACAAGCCGGTCCAGGCGGCGCCCAGGCCAGGCAACGACCGCAGGCCGGAGATCCACGGCCGGCCCCACACCGCGAACGCGAGGCCGGCGATCGCCAGCGCCCCCCAGATGACGATCGGCCGATCGGTGGAGGTCCAGGTGAGGATCCCGGCCAGGACGAACGCGCCCCCGATCGCCGCGCCCCGCGGCGTGCTCCCGGGCAGTGTGACGGCCAGCCACACCACCGCCACCGCGAGCAGCGCCGCGACCGACGCCTCGGCGGCCTCCCCCAGGTGATCGGTGCGCACGTACTCGACCACCGCGGCGGCCGCGACGACGACGGCGCCGATCGATGCCCCGACGCCCCGCGCAGAGGCGAGTCCGGTCATGGAGTGGTGGCCGCGGCGCTCGCCACCGGTCGGCGGCCGATCGCCCGGTCGCGGACGATCCGCCGGAAGCTCGGCGGCACCAGCCACACCTGGGCGTACGTCACGTAGTCGGTCACCCCGGGCCTGCCGTGCCGGTGCGCCTCCCGGAGCAGACCGAAGAAGACCCGCGGGCTCCGGCTGGTCGCGGCCATCGACGCGACGACGCTCGTGGCCAGCGCCGCGTAGGCGCGGGGCGTGACGCGCTGCCTGCTCTCCTTGAGCCACTCGATCGACTCCCGCCACGGCGCGTCGGTGCTCACCCGCGCGCGGTTCTCGTCCGCGTGCCAGATGACCAGCGGCTGGTCGGCGTAGACCAGTCCGACGTCGGGGAGCTGCAGGCACCGCAGGCTCCAGTCGAGTTCCTGGAGCCGCCGTAACCCGTCGGTGAACGGAACCCGGCGGAGGAGCTCGGTCGGCGCCATGATCGTCGAGGTCTGGATGAACCCGTCGCCGTGGAAGAGCCCACGGCGGACCGCGAGGTACTCGCTCAGCGCCTCGCCGGTCTCCGGAAGACGGCGCGGAAGCACCACGTCGGCGCGCGGCGTGCGCATGTACAGCCGGCTGACGACCACCGGCAGCGCGTAGGGCGATTGCTCGGCCAGCGCGAGCTGGGTGGAGAGCTTCTCCGGCAGCCACTCGTCGTCGTCGTCGAGGAACGCGGTCCAGGCGGCCGTCGCGTGCTGGACGCCGACGTTACGCGCGGCCGGCGCGCCGTGGGACTCGTCCAGCTCGACCACGCGGACCCGCGGGTCGCCGCAGTCGGCGAGCGCCTGCCGGGTCGCGGCGTCCGGACCGTCGATGACGACGACGACCTCGATTCCCCGCAGCGTCTGCGCCAACGCGGTGCGGACCGCGCGCAGCACGAGCTCGGGCCGCCTGCGGGTGGGGATGACGACACTCACCTGGGGACTCTGCACGAGGACACACCCTCGGTGGTGAAGAGGGCGTCGCCACCACCGTCAAGCGGGCTCCAAGTGAAGAGTGGCTGGACAGGAGGTGCCCGGCACGACTCGGAGATCGGAGAGCGTCAGGCGGCGAGCAGCTCGCGCCGGGGTACCCGACGGGGCACGTCGTCGGCGCCCGTCAGCACTTCGAGCGCCCAGCGCATGCGCGGCGCTGCGGTCTCCGGGTAGTCGCCGAAGGCGGTGGCCATCGCGGCCACGCAGCCGCGCGTACCCCCGCGGGCGCGGACGGTAGCCGCGATCGTGGCGCGGACGGTGAGGTTGCCCGGCCGGGAGCCGGTGGGCAGGTCGCTGGCGAACAAGGCGGCGGCCCGGGCGGAGAGGAGCTGGCTTCGCATCTCGATCACTCCGATGTCGTGGTGGGCGATCCGACCTCAGCATGGACCTCTGGAGCGCCGGCCGCCTCCGGGGATCCGCTGGGTTGTCCCCGGGTTCCCGCTCAGGGTCTGTCCCTAGTGCGTGTGCATTTTCAGCTGCTGGAGCCTGCGTAACTGCGCACGGCCTGCCGCCAACTCCGGGGGTACGACGCACCGGCGTCGTACCCCCGCGGTGGTACGACGGTCGCAACTTCGGCACGACGCCTACCCGCCAGGCCGGTACCTACGCTCCGGCCAGTGCCCGTCGTGCAACCGAAGGAGAACCCGATGTACCTGCTCAGTGCGGACGTCACCACGATGAGCGCCGGTCGCCTCACCGCCAGCGCGGCCGGTCTGATCGCGTTGATCGGTGTGGTCCTCGGTGTACTCGCGCTCATCCGCTCCGGCGATCAGCGGTGGCGTCGCGCGGCCACCGTGGCCCCGGTGCTCGGTCTGATCGGCATCGTCGCCGGTGGGGTGGTCGTGGCCACTGCGGACGGTGGTCTCGGCACCGGTAACGGGCTGGGCGGCGGTGTCGTGGCCCTGGTCGTCGGAGCGATCGCGGTGGCCCTCGGCGGGCTGGCGCAGGTCAGGAGCCGGCGAGCCAGCCGGGAACCGTCAGACCGGATTCGTACGCGAGGATGACCAGCTGAGCCCGGTCCCGTACCCCCGTCTTGGTCATGATGCGGCTGACGTGCGTCTTCGCGGTAGCCGGGCTCAGCACCAGCCGCGCGGCGATCTGGTCGTTGGAGAGGCCCTCGGCGACCAGCACCAACACCTCGCGCTCGCGCTCGGTCAACGCGCGCAGCCGCGGCCCCGGGTCGGGATGCCGGGCCCGGGCCGTGAACTCGCCGATCAGCCTCCGGGTGATCGCCGGCGCGATCAGTGCGTCCCCGCGCGCGATCACGCGCACGGCGTGGATGAGCTCCGCCGGCTCGGTGTCCTTGACCAGGAAGCCGCTCGCACCGGCCCGGAGCGCGCCGTACACGTAGTCGTCCAGGTCGAACGTGGTGAGGATGAGTACCCGGGCCTCGGAGCGGGCGGCGATCTCCCGGGTCGCCGCCAGACCGTCCAGCCCGGGCATCCGGATGTCCATCAGGACGACGTCCGGCCGCGTCCGGAGGGTGAGCCGGACGGCCTCGGCACCGTCGGCGGCCTCGCCGACCACCGCGATACCGTCCTCGCCTTCGAGAATGGACCGGAACCCGGCACGGACCAGGTTCTGGTCGTCGGCGAGCAGGATCCGGATCACCGCGCGTCCCCCGCCGCCGCCGCTACCGGCGCGGGCACCGGCAGGCGGGCCACGACCCGGAACCCGCCGTCCGGTCCGGGACCGGTGGTCAGCGAACCGCCCAGCGATCGGGCCCGCTCCCCCATGCCGCGAATGCCGTTGCCGGGCGGGCCCGCGTCGCCGGTGCCGTCGTCCTCGACCTCCACCACTACGTCGTCACGATCGGGCCGGACCCGGATCACCGCCACCGTCGCCTCGGCGTGCCGGGACACGTTGGTGAGCGCTTCCTGGACGATCCGGTACGCCGCCAGGTCGACGTCGGGCGGCAGCGGTCGGGTCTCGGCCAGTTCGGTGCGGACCTCCAGGCCGGACCGCCCGGCCGTCGTGACCAGCTCGTAGAGGCGGTTGAGCCCGGGCGCGGGCTCGGGCGGCGCCTCGTTCTGGTCCCGCAAGATCCCGATCGTGGTGCGTAGCTCCCGCAGAGTTTCCTTGCTCGCCTGTTTGATCACGGTGAGCGCCTGCTCGGACCGGGCGGCGTCCGGGCGGTGCAGCGCGGCGCTGGCCTGCACGTTGATCAGCGACAGGTGGTGACCCAGCGCGTCGTGCAGCTCGCGGGCGATGCGCAGCCGTTCCTCGGTGGCCCGGCGCCGGGCCTCCTCCTCCTTGCTCTGCTCGGCCGCGAGCACCCGCGCCTGTGCTTCGGCGAGGTAGGCCCGGCGGTTGCGGGTGACGCCGACGATGACGGCGACGAGCCAACCGGCGTGCAGCAGCGTCGCCCCGTTCACGCTCTCGGCGGTGCGGTTCGCGCTGTCGGCGACGGCGAAAGCGATCACCGAGCCGATACCGAGTCCGATCGCGAGCGCGAGATGCCCCTCGTCGACGACGGTGTAGAGCGCGACGACGAACACCAGCATGATCGGCCCGGGCCGATCGAGCAGCAGCCCGTACGCCGCGACCGCCGCGAGCGCCACCACGCCCACCGCGACCGGATACCGACGGCGGAAGTAGAGCGCGCCGGTGGAGACCAGCACGGCCAGCAGCGCCGCCCACTCCGCGGCGGTGTCGAGGTCCACCTCGTTGTAGGGCCCTCGGGTCTGCACCAGCAGGCCGAGGACGGCCACCGAGCCCACGGCGAGCATCAGGCCCATATTCGCCACCCGGCCGTGCCTCATGTACCCGAGACTAGTGACTCATGGCTTACCGGTGAGGACGAGCGAGCGCATCTCCCGGAGCAACGCCACGACCTCGGCGGGCGCCCGCCCCGGCGAGCCCGCGTCGTAGGGGGCCTGCGGGTCGTACTCGATGCCGAGCTGGACGGCTTGCGCCACGACGTCACCGGCGAGCTGCCCGACCAAGGTCAGCGCCATGTCGATGCCGGACGAGACACCGGCGGCGGTGACGTACTTGCCGTCGGTGACCACACGTTCGGAGACCGGGACCGCGCCGAAAGCGGCGAGCTGGTCGACGGCGAGCCAGTGGGTGGTGGCCCGCCGCCCGGTGAGCAGCCCGAGGGCGCCCAGGATCAACGATCCGGTGCAGACGGAGGTGGTCCAGGTACTGGTCGCGTCGACGGCACGCAGCCACTCCTGCACTGGCCCGTCGGCCATGTGGTCGGTCTGCCCCGGCCCACCGGGCACCACGACGACGTCCGGGCGGGGAACGTCGGAGATCACGGCGTCGACGGTAAGCGCGAGGCGGCCGGTCTCGGTGCGCACCGGCCCTAGCTGCTCGCCGACGAAGACGACCTCGGCGCCCGGCACCCGGCTGAGCACCTCGTAGGGGCCGACCACGTCCAACGCGGTGAGCCGGGGGAAGAGCAGGATGGCGATCTGCACGAGAACTCCTCGAGGGTCAGAACCGGCGGCGGTAATCCCCGGGCGAGACACCCAGGGAGCGGACGAAAGCTCGGCGCATCGCCTCGGCGGTGCCGTAGCCACTGCGGCGCGCGACCTGCTCGACTCCCTCGCCGCTGTCCTCCAGGAGGCGACGAGCGGTCTCCAGACGCACCGCGTCGACGTAGCGGCCGGGCGTCTGGCCGACCTCTGCGGTGAACGTGCGCGCGAACTGGCGGGGTGAGAGGTTCGCCCGCCGGGCCAGCACGGGAACGCTGAGGTCCTCCTGCGGGTGGTCGACGATCCACCGCTGCAGCTCGCGCAGCGGAACACGGACCGCCAGCTGAGCCGAGAGCTGGGCACTGAACTGGGCCTGGTTGCCCGGCCTGCGCAGGAACATCACCAGGTGCCTGGCGACCGCGAGCGCCACCTCACGGCCGAGGTCCTCCTCGACCAGCGCCAGCGCCAGGTCGATCCCGGCGGTCACGCCGGCCGAGGTCGCGATCGGGCCGTCCCGCACGAAGATCGGCTCCGGATCGACGTCCACGTCGGGGTGGCGCCGGGCGAGGGTCGCGCAGACGTTCCAGTGGGTGGTCGCTCGGCGGCCCTTGAGCAGCCCGGCGTCGGCGAGCAGGAGCGCGCCGGTGCACACCGACGCCACCCGCCGCGCGTCCGGCGCCCGCTGCCGGAGCCAGTCGACGATCGCCGGGTCGATGCTGCGCGTGCCCTCTCCGCCGGGGACGACCAACGTGTCGGGCGGCGGCGTCTCGTCGAGGTCGGAGTCGGGGACGAGCGTGAGGCCGCTGGACGTGCGGATCGGACCACCGCCGATGCTGGCGGTGGTCACCTGGTAGCCGGACCGGACGTCCGGATGCTGGGTGGCGCCGGTGAACACCTCGGCAGGGCCGGTGACGTCGAGGCTCTGCACCCCGTCGAACAGCACGACCAGCACGTGTCGAGCGGACATGCCCTCAGCCTGGCGGCTGCCCCCGGCGGCAGCAATGTCCTCCATCCCACCTTTTCTGCCATCGCCCGGCGGCGCCCGGCGCCGCGGATCGACGGCGGTCAGTCAGGGTCGATCAGACGCTGGAGCGCACGTCCAGACCGGGCGACGACGCTGCCGCGGCCGCTCGCGGCGAGCACCGGATCGTCGAGCACCCAGTACGAGATCATCAGCCCGGAGACGTGAGCGGCGAGGAGGCGAGCCCGGGAGCTGCCTGTCGTTCCCGGACAGACGGCCGGCGAGCGGACCCTCGATCAGCTCCCGGGTCGCGGCGAGGATGCGTTCGCGCACCTCCGGGCGGTGGGCGGCCATGATCAGCGCCCGACTGAACAGGCGGTAGCGCCCTCCCGGCGACGAGCGGCCGGGCCGCCCACGAGCTCTCCGGTGGGCGACCCGGCCGACTTCGAACGGTTCGGTCAGGCCTTCAGACGACGCGCCAGCAGCTGCTTGCCCTGCTCGGCGCCCTTCCGGCTCTCCGCCTGCGCCCGGCGGAAGAACTCCGCGAGCTCGCTGTCCCCGTCGCGGTCCGCATCCTGGATGTAGGACTCCAGCCGCAGCGCGTTGCTCAGGCACGCTTCGGTGAACCAGATGATGTTGTAGTCCTTGTCCTTCGTTCCGGTGACCTGACCCGTCTCGGCGCCGCTAGTCATCGTCGACTCCTCCCTCAGGGGTTGCGGTACCTCTTCAGTGCCCGGCCACCCGCGACCGAATCACCGCGACACCGACGAATCGTGGCGGATCGATCAAGCTCCGGTGTCGTCCCGAGGGCTCCGGGGACGAGGAAGAACAGCACCGGCGGAGCGACGCTCGGCGACGAGCCGGCCGAACAACGCGGCCTGCTCCGCGGGCAACGTCGCCGACAGCTCACGGCCGAGCCGGAGTACGGCGCTCAGCTGGCCGGCGGTCTCGATCCGCCCCAACGCCTCGTGGTACTTCGCCGCGAGACGGACGACATCCAGCCTCTCGGTGTGCTCCATCGACTCCCCCATGCTCGTCCCGGTCCCTGACACAGAGCAGTGGGCGAAGCGGGTGATACGACGGCGCTCGTTATATACAATATGAAAATGGCAGAGACATGCGATAACCACGACGTCGTGGTGATCGGTGCCGGGTTCGCCGGCCTGTACGCGCTGCACAAGCTGCGCGGCCTCGGCTACGACGTGCACGCCGTCGAGGCAGGCTCCGGCGTCGGCGGCACCTGGTACTGGAATCGCTACCCCGGCGCGCGGTGCGACGTCGACAGCATCGACTACTGCTACCTCTTCTCCCCCGAACTGCACGCGGAGTGGACCTGGACGGAGCGGTACGCCGGCCAGCCGGAGATCCTCCGGTACGCCGAGCACGTCGCCGAGCGCTTCGATCTGTTGCCGCTGATCACGTTCGACACCCGCGTCACCGGCGCGGACTTCGATTCGTCCACCGACCGCTGGACGGTCCGGACCGACCGCGGCGACGAGATCCGCTGCCGGTTCCTGATCACCGCCGTCGGCTGTCTCTCGGCCGTGCGGACACCCTCGTTGCCCGGCCTCGACCGCTTCGCCGGGCGGATCGCGCACACCGGACGATGGCCGCGGGACGGCGTCGACTTCACGGGCGCCCGGGCGGGCGTCGTCGGCACCGGCTCCTCCGGGATCCAGCTCATCCCGCGGATCGCCGAGTCGGCCGACCACCTGACCGTCTTCCAGCGCACCCCGCACTACAGCGTGCCCGCCCGCAACCGCCCGCTCTCCGGCCGCGAGCTGCGGAGCGCCCAGCAGTCCTACGCCGATGCGGTCCAGCAAGCGCTGAGCACGTCCGGCGGGTACTACATGCCACCCCCTGACCGCAGCGCGCTGGCCGACCCTCCGGACGCCCGCAGCGCGCGCTACGAGCGCAAGTGGGCCTCGGGCGGGATGGAGATCCTGAGCACCTACAACGACCTGCTCCTCGATCCGGTCGCGAACGACACGCTCGCCGAGTTCGTCCGGGACAAGATCCGGCAGATCGTCACCGACCCCGAGACGGCGGCGGCGCTCCAGCCCACGAGCTACCCGATCGGCACCAAGCGGATCTGCTTGGACACCGACTACTACGCGACGTACAACCGGCTGGACGTCACGCTCGTCGACCTCCGCGTCACCCCGATCGAGCAGGTCGTCGAGACCGGCGTCGTCACGGCGGGACGCCTGCACGAGCTGGACGTCCTGGTCTTCGCGACCGGCTACGACGCGATCACCGGACCGCTGACCGGGCTCGGCCTGCGGGGCACCGACGGGCGGGCGCTGGCCGAGCACTGGGCTGACGGTCCGCAAACCCTGCTGGGTGTCGCGGTGGCGGGCTTCCCCAACCTGTTCACGATCACCGGGCCGGGGAGCCCGTCGGTGCTCACCAACGTCATCCGCTCGATCGAGCAGCACGTCGACTGGATCGCCGACTGCCTGGAGTACCTGCGGGTCCGCGGCGCGACCAGGATCGAGGCGGAGACGCAGGCCCAGGAGGAGTGGACCGCGCAGGTCACGTACTTCGCCGACTTCACGCTCTACCCGCGGGCGGACTCCTGGTATCTCGGCGCGAACATCGAGGGCAAGCCTCGGCAGTTCATGCCGTACGTCGCAGGCCTGCACACGTTCCGCCGGGCCTGCGACGAGGTCGCGGGCGCCGGGTACCGCGGGTTCCGGCTCGGGTGAGCCCTCGCCGGCGCTCAGCCGGTCTGCGTGATCATGTCGGGGTAACGCCGGGTGTGCGCGCCGCCGTCGATCGTGTGCAGTCCGCCGCTGATGAACGACGCCTCGTCTGACGCGAGGAATACCGCGAGGCTCGCCACCTCCGACGGCGCGGCGGCACGGCCCAGCGGCGTGTTCTCCAGATAGCCGTGCAGGATGCCGGAGTCCGGCCACAGGCCCTCGGTCAGCGGCGTGCGGACCAGGCCGGGCGCGATCGCGTTCACCCGCACGTTCGCAGGGCCGAGTTCCAGTGCCGCGACCTCGGTCAGCGCCACGACACCGGCTTTGGCCGCGCAGTACGCGGACATCCCGCGGCCGGGTTGGATCGCGTTCAGGCTGGCCACCGTGAGGATCGAGCCGCCGGCACCGCCGTCGCGCAGCACCTGTCCGCCGTGCTTCACGGTGAGGAACACGCCGTTCAGACAGAGCTCGACGACCCGTCGCCACTCGCCGTAGTCGTGGTCGGCGACCTCCGAGAACGTGCCGCCGCCGGCGTTGGCCACGACGACGTCCAGCCGCCCGAACCGCGTACCGGCCAGCGCGACCAGCGCCGCGACGTCGTCCTCGACCGTGACGTCGCAGCGCTGTACGACGACGGAGCCGACCTCCTCGGCGAGGGCCGCCAGGCCGGCCTCGTTGATGTCACCGGCCACGACCCGCGCACCCTCGGCCACGAACCGCTCGGTGACGGCCCGCCCGATCCCGCTCGCCGCGCCCGTCACCACGGCCACCTTGCCGGTCAACCGGTCGCTCATCCACCCAGTCCCTTCGCAGTATCCCGTATAAATTATATAGTCGTCTGCACCTGCTGGGGAGGAAACGTGACCGTCTCGTCGACCGATCGGCTCGACGTCGCCGAGGTCCTGCATGCCTACGCCTGGGCGATCGACACGCAGGACTACGACGCGCTGGCCACCGGCGTCTTCACCGCCGACGTCGTCGCGGACTACGGCCTGCCCGAGCCGCTGCGCTCGGCCGACGTGGTGGTCGCCTTCATGCGGGCGGCGCACGAACACCTCACCGCGACCCAGCACCTCATCGGCAACTGCACGGTCCAGGTGTCCGGCGACGCCGCCACCAGCCGCAGCTACGCGTACGCGACGCTGATCCGCCGGGGCGCGCCGGGCGGCGATCGGCTCGCGTTCGCCGCGCACTACGCCGACGAACTGGTGCGCACCGGCGCCGGCTGGCGGATCCGGAGCCGGGTGGCCCGGATGTTCTTCCGCGACGGCAACCGCGCCGTGCTGAACGTCTGACCAGCGTCAACGACGGGCCTCGTAGACGAGGTTGAACGGCGTCTCGGCCACCCGGCGGAACGTGCGGAAACCGGCCGCCCGCACGACGGTTTCGACACCGGCCTCGCCGGCCTGGTTGCCCAGCGCGTCGGCGGCACCTTCGGAGACGGCATGCGGCACGCACAGGAACGTGGAGGCCGAGTAGTAGACGCGGCCGACCGGCGTCAGGTTCTCCGCGACCGAGTCGCCGGCGAACGGCTCGACGATCAGCCAGACACCGTCGTCGGACAGCACCGACCGGATGTGCGCCGCGGCCCCGACCGGGTCGCCCATGTCGTGCAGGCAGTCGAACGTGGCCACCAGCCCGTACTCGCTCCCGGGGAAGTCCTGCGCCCGCGCCACGTCGAAATCGCACCGGCCGTCCAGGCTGGCCTCGGACGTCGCCTTACGGGCGAGTTCGACGGACTCCGGGTGCGAGTCGAACCCCCGCACGGACGAGGCGGGGTAGGCGCTCGCCAGGATGCGGGTCGACGCCCCCAGCCCGCACCCGACGTCCGCGACCGCGACGCCGGCCCTCAGCCGCTCGTCCAACCCGTCGACGGCGGGAACCCAGCTGCTGAGCAGGTTCGCCGCGTATCCCGGGCGGAAGAACCGTTCGCACCCGGTGAACACTCCGGGGTGGTGTTCGCCCCAGGGGACCCCCCGGCCGGTGCGGAACGCGTCCAGGATCTTCGGCTCGTCGGCCAGGCTCGACACCGCGAGCAGGAATGCTCCGGGTAGGCCCAGCCCGTCCGGATCGGCGAAGGCCAACGCTTGTTCCGGGCTGAGCGAGTACCGCCCGCTGTCGGCGTCGTAAGTGATGTAGTGGCCCGCGGCCTGACCGGGCAGCCACTCCCGGACGTACCGCTCGGCGGTGTCGGTGTACTGGGCCAGCTCAGCGGCGGTGAGCGGGCCCGCCTCCGCGAGTGCCCGATAGAGACCCAGCTCGTCCCCGATGAGCACGTTGCCGGCCGACATGGTCGCGCCGAGGTCGTTGACGAAGCGGCCGAGCAGCTCGGCGAGCCGAGTGTCGTCGATGGTGGTCATGCGTCCTCCTGGGAGTGCAGCCCGATGGGATGCCCCAGCCTGCGACGGCCACGTTGGACCGTCGTTGACGCGAGCCGGGTCGCAACGTTGGAGGAACCTTGGTGTCCTGGTCAGCCGAGCAGCTCGGCATGGGCGTCCTGCACGGCGCGGCACGGGTTGACGCCGAGCTCCTCGCGCAGCAGCACCCGCAGGTACTCGTAGGCGGCGATCGCCTCCGCGACGTTCCCCCTGGCTGCCAAGGTGCGCATCAGCAGCAGATGCCCGGTCTCCCGCAACGGCGCGACGTCGAGCAGTTCGCGGGCGGCCCGCTCGGCTCCCGCCAGTTCCGCGCCTCCCAGTTCCAGGCACGCCGTGGCGTAGGCCTCGAGCGCGCGGGCGTGCATCTCGGTGAGGCGGCGGCGCCACGACTCCGCCCACGGCGCGTCGGTCTCCGGCAGGAACCGGCGGCGGGTCACGAACTGGGCGGGCAGCGACGCCACCCAGGCCCGCCGCCAGTCACCGCGGGCGACCGCCGACTCGGCGGTGTGCAGCGCGGTGGTGGCCACCTCGACGTCGACGCGCGCTGGTTCGGGCAGCGTCACCGACACCATCGCGCGGCCGCGCAGAACCTCCGGTCCGACCACCGCGCGGACCTTCGAGATCAGAACGCTCAGGGCGCTCGACGCCGCCCGCGGCGGTGAGCCGCCCCAGAGGGCGTCGATCAGCACGTCCCGGGACACCTGTTGACGCCGGGACTGGGCCAGATAACCGAACAGCAGCCGGCCCTGCCGACCCGGCAGCAGGTGGTCGACCCGCCGACCGTGCAGCTCCACCGCGAACGTGCCGCACAGCTGCACCCGAGTGCAGCTCACCGACTCCGCTGACCCGGCCACGTTGCCCACCTCGACGCATCGGCGCTAGACCTGAGATTACTGCCGGAAGGGAGCCTCGATGACTCGTCAGGTTCGATGCGAATGCGGCTACACGGCACGCGGTGACACCGACGACGCGGTGATCGACCTGGTCCTCGCCCACCTTACCGTCGATCATCCCGAGCTGGCCGGCACGGAGACCGCGGACGACATTCGGGACTGGATCGAACTGATCCCGGACTGAGCGCCGCGGTGGCCTCAGCGGTCGGTCAGCTGCTCACGGGCCGCGGCGAGGACGACCGGATCGGTGCAGCCGGCCGCGTAGCCGGCGATCCGCCTGCGGATGTCCCGGCCGAGCACCCACACCCCGATCCGGTGGGCGAGCGGACGGAGCGCCGCCGGTCGGCAGCGGAAGCTGTACCGCCAGGTCGCGACGGTGTGGCCGGACTCTGCGGCCGGTGCGAACCGCCAGCCGCCGGCGAACCGCTCGAAGAACCACGGACCGCGCACCATCGTCATCCCGACGTGCGTCGGCGGGACGAACGAGACGTACTCGCTGACCATCCGGAGGCCGTGCCGGGACCGGGTGTACGTCCGCACCCCTTTGCCCGGCACGGTGGCGCCGTCGACGAAGTGCTGCCTGCGGACGAACGGATCCCACCGGTAGCGGATCGGCGCGGTGGTCTGGGACACCGCGAAGGCGAGGTCCGGGGTCACCGGGACCGTGATCGACGCTTCGACGACCGGCACCCGTCCATCCTCCGCCCGGCGCACACCGATGGGAAGTGGTTCCGCGGCGCTACCGACGGAGGTCCAGCGAGAGGTGCGGGGAGAGTGCGCGGAGGAAGTCGGCCGCGTCGAAGATCTGCCCGGCGGAGACGACGCCGACCGCCCTGGTCCGTCCGGTGAGGATGCGGTCGACGGCCTCTCCGACGAGCGGCGCGGTGATCGCGTAGATGTCCTGGCCGCTCGCCACCGCGCGCCGCTCACTGCCGCCGGCGCGCACGACGACGTCGACCAGGAAGGTCTGGTCGGACCGCCCCCGCTCGTCGACCGCGGCCGGCGCCGGGGTGTCCGGGGCCGACAGGTCGCGGGCCGCCTCGATCGCCATGTGGGTGCTCACGTCGGGGATCGACAGGTGGCTGGGGATCGTGACGACGTCCGCCATCGTGAACTCCCCGATCACCTCCCGAAGGCCGAGCGGCTCCGGAAAGCGCCACTTCAGGGTGGGCGCGTCGTCGACGCGGTACTCCAGGCGCCCGTTCGCGTAGCGGACGCGTCGGCCGTCCCGGCGCTGCCGGGAGACCGCGCCCGCGGCGCGCGTCCCGCCGGTGGGGTGCCAGCTGCTCAGCCCGTACGCGACGTGCGCTTCGTCGGCCGCCGTCCAGTCGCCCATCGCCGCGGTGGCCAACAGGTCGCCGAGACCGCCGAAGAACGCCATCGCGGGGACGATCGTCGCTCCGGCGGCCCGAGCGCGCTCCGAGTAGTGCGCGAACGTGTCGGCGTTGGCCTCGATCTCGGCCGCCACGTCGACGTAGGGAATCCCCGCGCGCAAGGCCGCCTCGATCACCGGGCCGGCGGTCGTCGCGAACGGCCCGGCGGTGTTGACCACGGCCGAGACACCGGCCAGCGCCCGGTCGAGCGAGCCCGGATCGTCGACCGACGCCGGCCGCGCCTCGAAGCCCGACTCGGACGCCAGCGCGCGCAGCGCCTCCGCGTTGCGGCCGGAGAGCACCGGGACGAACCCACGCTCCCGCAACTCCGCCACGACGAACCGACCGGTGTGCCCGTACGCGCCGAAGACCGCCACCATCTGCCCCGAACCCATGGTTCTCTCCTGCGCTCGACTGTTCCGCTGGGACCATCCTGACGAGAACGAGCGCCACACCGTGAGTGTCCGGAACGACAAGTCCCGTACAGTTCCGGACATGGAGAGCGTTGCGCTGGCCGTCACCGAGGGGATGCTGCACTTCGAGCTTTCCCTGGCTCACGAGGTGTTCGCCGGCGTCCCGGACGCGGTGACGGTGCCCTGGTACGACGTCACCGTCTGCGGACCGGTCGGCGTCCGGGTCGGTCGTTTCCGGCTGGAGCCCGACGGCGGGCTCGACCGCCTCCGGCACGCCGACACCGTGATCGTCCCGGGCTGGGCCGACGTCGACGTGGACCCGCCCGCCGACCTGGTCGACGCGGTGCGGGCGGCGCACGAGGCGGGCGCGCGCGTGGCCTCTCTCTGCACGGGCGCGTTCGTGCTGGCCGCCGCCGGCCTGCTCGACGGGAAGCGGGCCACCACCCACTGGGCTCACACCGAGGAGTTGGCCGCTCGCTACCCGCTCGTCGAGGTCGACCCGGACGTGCTCTACGTCGACAACGGCAGCGTGCTCACCTCCGCGGGCAAGGCCGCCGCGATGGACCTCTGCCTGCACCTGGTCCGCCTCGACCGCGGTTCGTCGATCGCCAACGTGGTCGCCCGCCGCTTGGTCGTCCCGCCGCACCGGGCCGGCGGGCAGGCCCAGTTCGTCACCACCCCGGTGCCCGCCCAGGACGACCACCCGCTCGCCGCCCTGTTCCCGTGGGCCCTCGAACGGCTCGCCGAGCCGTTGACCGTGGAGGACCTGGCCCGCCAGGCCGGCATGAGCTCACGTCACCTGGGTCGCCACTTCTCCGCGGTGACCGGCACCACCCCGCTGCAGTGGCTGCTCACCCAGCGGATCCGCCACGCCCAGGAACTGCTGGAGAAGACCGACGACAGCGTCGAGACGATCGCGGCGGCCACCGGCATGGGCACCGCTACGACGCTGCGCCGGCACTTCAACCGCACGGTCGGTGTGCCCCCGGACGCCTACCGCCGCACGTTCCGCTCACGGACCCGCTGAGGCCTCCCGGAGCGCACCCCCGGCTCATTCCTTGAGCGCGATCTGCTCGATCGGCGGGGTGCGCAGCAGCCGGCCGATCGGCAGCACCGTGGTGGTCAGGGCCAGCACCGCCGTACCGCCGAGCACCACCACCCAGCCGAGCGGCGGTACGTACGGCACCGGCTCGCCGGTCAGCGACATGACGACCGCGGTGAGGGTCGCGGCCGCGATCGCCCCGCCGATCACCAGCGCGACGCCCAGCAGCCCGGCCTGCTCGGCGTGCACCATCCGCTTGACCTGCCGCCGGGTGACGCCGACCAGTCGGAGCTGGGCCAGCTCGCGCCGCCGGGCCAGCGCGGCGAGCACCATCGTGTTGGCGGCGGCCAGCGCGGAGTAGCCGACCATCACGCCGATCAGCAGCTTGTTCAACCAGGCACCGATCGCGAGGTCGGTGGCGATCCGGCCGGTCAGAGCGTCGGCCGAGACCAGGCGGGCACCGGGGTACCGGGCCGCCACCGCGTCCAGATCGGTGCCCGGGTCGGCCCGGATCAGCACTTCGTCGACGAGGCCGGTCGCGGTGTGCCCGGCGACCGTTTCCCGGCTCAGCGTGACGTCGCCGAAACCGAGGCCGCGCTGGTAGACGGCGATCACCCGGAGCGTCACCGGCGTGCCGTCGCCGAGCCGGAACGCCACCCGGTCGCCCAGCTCCCAGCCCTGGGTGTCCGCCCGGACGTCGGACACCGCGACCGTCCCCTCGCCCAGGTCGTCCAGGTTCCCCTCCCGGACCGCCAGGTCGACGGTGCCGGACGCGTCCACGGCCTGCGCGGCGGCAGGCTCGACGCCGTCGAGCAGCGGGACGAGCACGGAGGTGTGCCGCACGCCGGTGGCCGCCCGCACCCCCGGCACGGCCCGCAGCTCCTCGGCTGCGCGGTCCGGCAACCCGGCCGGGGAGACCAGCGCGTGCTGGGCGAGCAGCCCGTCACGGCTCTGGGTGAGCGTCGCGCGCTCCAGGTTGTCCTGCAGGAACCAGACCGAGCCGCCGAACCCGACCGCGAGCACCAGCGCGGTGAGGACGCCGGCGCCGCCGCGGGCGTTCGCTCGCAGGTTAGCCGTCGCCAGGTATCCGCTCGCACCCCAGACCGCACCGAGGAGCGGGGCGAGGATGCGCGCGGCCGCCCGGTTGATCCACGGCGCGAGCAGCGCGACCGCGAGGACGAACAGGTAGAGCATGCCGATCGCACCGGCCTGCGCGGTCTGGCCGGACGTCCCCAGGGTAAGCACGCTGGACGCCCCAGCGACTCCGAGCGCGACCAGGCCGCAGACCAGCCGGACCCGCCCCGGCCTCGGTGGCTCGACCGCGGCCTCGCCGAGCGCCTCGGTCGGCCGCACGGCGGTGGCACGCCGGGCCGCGATCAGCGCGGCGAGCACCGCGACCAGCGTGGTGAGCACGGTCGCCGCCACCGCGGAGAGCACCCCGGGCACGATCGGAAAGCTCGCCGGGACGAACCCGCGGGCGACGAGCTGGTCGTGCACCCAGCCGGTGGCGAGCACCCCGCCCGGAACACCGACGACCGCGGCCGCGACACCGAGCAGCACGGCCTCCATGAGCAGCATCCGACGGACCTGGCCTGGCGTCGCGGCCACGGCCCGGAGCAACGCGATGTCCCGGCGGCGGTGCCGGACCGAGAGGCCCAGCGTCCCGGCGACCACGAAGACGACCAGCAGGACGACGTACCCCCCGAACGCTCCCCCGGCCTGGATCAGCAGGTCGCGGGCGACCAGCGTGTCGGACTGCTCGGCCAGGCCCCGGTCGTCGCCGGTGTACACGGTGCCGCCGGCCGGCGTCGCCAGCCGGGTGAGCGCGGCCACCAGTGCGTCCCGGTCGGCGTCCGGCGTCGCGAGGACGCCGATCGCGGTCACCCGTCCCGGGTGCGGCGTCAGCGCCGCGGCGCGGACGTCGGTGAAGAACACCGCGGGTGCGTCGGCCACGCCGCTGACCCGGTACCGGCCTGAGACGCCGCCGACGATGAGAGTTGTCAGCTCTCCGGGACGCATCCCGAGCCGGGCGTCGACGACGACCTCGTCGTCGACCCGTGGCGCCGAACCGGCGGCGAGCCGGTACCGGGAGAGGACGGCGGCGCTCCACGGGCGGCCGACGACCGGGGTACCGCCCGCCACCACCGGCAGCGTGTCGTCGCCGACCGCGGTCGCGACGCCGGGCAGCCGGCGCACCTGCGCGACCAGGTCGGCCGGCACCGTGCCGCCCTCCGGCAGCGGCACCGTCGACGTGGTCGTCTCTCCGGTGAAGTCCTCGCTGGTGACGGTGGTGGTCGGGTGGGCGAGCACGATGTCGGCGGCGGCGTACCGCTGCGGCGTCGGCGTGTACCGCAGGCCGGACTCGACCAGCGTCCCCAGCGCGACCAGGATCAGCACCCCGACGGCGAGCGCCACCAGCGTCGCCAGCGCGCTGCCGGGACGGTGGCGAAGCATGCGCACGGCCAGCTTCGTCGTCATCTCAGACCTCCCGCGTTACGCGACGGCGGCCCAGCGACGCGAGCTGCTCGGCGATCCGATCGGCTCCCGGCTGCGGCAGGTCACGCACGATCCGGCCGTCCGCGAGCACGACGACGCGGTCGGCGTAGGACGCGGCGACCGGGTCGTGGGTGACCATCACCAGCGTCTGCCCGTGCTCGTCGACCAGCGACCGCAGCAGACCCAGCACCTCCGCGGCGGTCTGGGTGTCCAGCGCGCCGGTCGGCTCGTCGGCGAAGATGACTTCCGGACGCATCGCCAGGGCGCGGGCGATGGCCACCCGCTGCTGCTGGCCGCCGGAGAGCTCGGCGGGCCGGTGCGCCAGGCGCTCGGCGAGGTCCACCCGCTCGACCACGTGGGCGAGCCAGCCCGAGTCGATCCGGATCCCGGCCAGGCGAGCGGGCAGCAGGATGTTCTCCTCGACGGTGAGCGCGCCGATCAGGTTGAACGCCTGGAAGACGAAGCCGATCCGGTCGCGGCGGAGCACGGTCAACCGGGTCTCGGAGAGCCCGGAGAGCTCGGTGTCGCCGATCCAGACCCGTCCGGACGTGGGGCGGTCCAGCCCGGCCGCGGTCTGCAGCAGCGTGCTCTTCCCGGAGCCGGACGGCCCCATCACCGCGGTGAACGTGCCGCGCAGGAACGCCGCGTCGACGCCGGCCAGCGCGGTGATCCGGCGCCGGTCGGTGCCGTACGTCCGGGTGAGCCCCTCGACGCGGACGGCCGGGGTGCCGAGCGGCACGCTCCGGGCTGCGTACTGCTGACCACTCTGGACGGACATGCGTTCACCTCTGTTCTCGGGGGACGAGAAGAACGCTAGGTAGATCCGGACGGGGTTTCGATGAAGCCTGCAGGCCAGCGGTGGTACAGCCTGCTGTACCACCGCTTCGCCCGGCCTCTGCAATGACCGCGAACGCGCCGATTGGTGGACTCGAACACGTCACCCAGAGCCCTGATTGGAGGAGCCATGGAGAGCGTGCGCGGACTGGTTCGACGCTTCCCGGTACTGACCTTCTTCACCCTCGCCTTCGGGCTGAGCTGGATCGCGTGGACGCCGTACGTGCTGGGCAACACCGGCCTCGGATGGGAGCCGGAGTTCCAGTTGCCGACGGGCCTGGCCGGTCAGCTCGTCGGGATGCTGCCCGGCGCGTACCTCGGCCCGCTGAGCGCCGCGTTCATCGTCACTGCGCTCACCGAGGGGCGGGCCGGTCTGCGGCAGTGGGCCAAGCGCCTGCTGCGGTGGCGGGTCGGGTGGTTCTGGTACGTGACGATCCTGATCGCGGTTCCGGCGACGATCCTGCTGGTCACGCTGACACTCCCCGGCGCCGTGGACGGATTGGCCGCCCCGAGCCTCCAGGTGCTCGCCCTGTTCCTGCCGCTGCTCGTGCTCCAGTTCGTCACCACCGCGGCCGCCGAGGAGCCGGGCTGGCGTGACTTCGCCCTGCCCCGTCTGCAGGACCGGTTCGGCCCGGTGATCGGTACGACGATCCTCGGCGTGCTGTGGGGCTGCTGGCACCTGCCGCTGTTCTGCACCGAGTGGGGCGGCTGGCCGGACGTCTCGTGGATCGAGCCGGTCCTGTTCGTCGCGAGCTGCGTTCCGCTCAGCCTGGTGATGACCTGGCTGTTCAACCGCACCGGTCAGAGCCTGCCGATCGTCATGGTGTTCCACGCCGCCATCAACACGACCTACTCGATCCTCTGGCCGACGGTGTTCACGAAGCTCAACGAGTTCCGCGACACGCTGGCGGTCAACCTGATCGCCGCGCTCGCCGCCTCGGTGGTGCTGATCATCGTCACGCGCGGACGCCTGGGCCTCCGCGCCGAGCGGGAGCCGGCCGATGCCGAGCCGCCGACCCGCCCGCTCGACAATGCTTTTGTCGCCTGATCCGATCGTGGGAGGTCCGATGGTGCGCAGAGTGGTCGGGCGGGGGCTCACCTCGCTCGAACAACTCTTCAGCGGTTTCGGCACCGCCCTGGTCGCGTTCGTCGTCGTGCTGGTGGCGGTGGTGACCACGGCGCTCTCGCTGGTGGGCGTCGGCCTCATTCTGGTGCTCCCGGTGCTGCGGGGAATCCGGATCCTGGCGGACCGCGAACGAGCCCGGCTCGGCCGCTGGGGTCCGGAGCTGGTATCGCCCGGACCGGTCCCGGCGCGCCGGTCCGACGCTCTCGCCGACCCGACGGTCCGGCGGGAGCTGCGCTGGCTGGCCGTCCACGGGACGATCGGCCTCGCGGTCGCCCTGCTCGGCGTCGTGATGATCATGTCCGCAGTGCGCGACCTGGTGTTTCCGCTGCTGTACCCGCTGCTGCCGCGGGACGCCACCGCCACGTCGATCGGGCTCGGCACCGCGAGCTCCTGGTCGGTCGCGCTCGCCGTTCCGCTGATCGGCCTGGGCTGGGGCATCATTCTGCTGTTCGTCGGGCCGCCGCTGGCGCGGATCCAGTTGTTCCCCGGACGACGTCTGCTGGTGCCGGATCCGCGGACCGATCTCTCGCTGCGGGTCGCCGCGCTCACCGCGACCCGCGCGGCCGCGTTGGACGCGCACGCCGCCGAGCTGCGCCGGATCGAGCGTTCGCTGCACGACGGCAGCCAGAACCGGCTGGTCGCGGTCACCGTCCTGCTCGGCGCCGCCCGGCGGGCGCTGGCCCGCGATCCGGCGGCCGCGGCCGAGGTGCTCGACCGGGCCCAGGACGCGGCGGAGGAGGCGCTGGCCGAGCTGCGGGCGGTGTCCCGCAGCATCCTGCCGCCGGTGCTCGCCGACCGCGGCCTCGCCGGCGCGCTCACCGGCCTGGCCGGGGCCTGCGGCGTGCCCTGCGAGGTGGAGGTGGACCTGCCGGGGCGGTGTGCGGCGTCGACCGAGGCGACCGCGTACTTCGTCGTCGCGGAGGCGCTGACGAACGTCGCCAAACACAGCGGAGCCGGCCGCGCGACGGTCAGCGTCCGGCAGCGGGAGGGACGCCTGTACCTTCGGGTCACCGACGACGGACACGGCGGCGCCGACGCCGAACGCGGTTCCGGCCTGGTCGGCATCGCTCGCCGGGTCGAAGCACACGACGGCGTCCTCGCCCTGAGCAGCCCGCAAGGTGGGCCGACCACCCTGGAGGTAGAGCTTCCGTGCGGATCGTGATCGCCGAGGACGACGCGCTGCTGCGCGAGGGCATGGCCCTCTTGCTCAAGGCGGAGGGCTTGGACGTGGTGGCGGCCACCGGCGACCCGGACGCGTTCCTGGCCGCGGTCGACGAGCACCGGCCGGACGTGGCGCTGGTCGACGTCCGGATGCCGCTGACGCACACCGACGAGGGGATCCGGGCCGCGGTGGAGGCTCGGCGCCGCTATCCGCGGCTCGCCATCCTGGTGCTCTCCGCCCACGTCGAGCAGGCGTTCGCCACCGACCTACTGGCGAGCGGCAGCGCCCGACTCGGCTACCTGCTCAAGGAGCGGGCGGGGCGGGTCGAGCAGTTCCTCGACACGCTGCGCCGGGTCGCCGACGGCGGCACCGCGATCGACCCGGACGTCGTCACCCAGCTGCTCTCCCGGTCCCGGACGGACTCCCGCCTGGAACGCCTGAGCCCTCGGGAGCTGGAGGTGCTGGCGCTGATGGCCGAGGGGCTCGGCAACGCCGCGATCGCCGAGCGGCTGGTCGTCACCGAGGGCGCGGTGCACAAGCACATCCGCAGCATCTTCGCGAAGCTGGACCTGCCGCCGGACGAGCAGACCGACCGGCGGGTGGTCGCCGTCCTGCGTTACCTCGACGACGTCCGCCGACGGTCCTGAGTTCACCGGGCGAAGTTGAGCCGAAGGCCCGGCCACGGCCAGCGCAGGGCGTAGAGGATTCCCCGGCCCGACGACGTGACGTACGCCGTCCGGCCGTCCGGCCCGAAACAGAGGTTCGTGACGTAGCTGTCCGGTGTCGGGGTGACGAACCGCGTCAGCACGGTGCCGTCGGCGGCGATCACCGTGACGCCCGACGCGGACAAACTGGCCACGCAGACGTTGCCCGCCCCGTCGACGGCCAGGCCGTCACATCCGTGGGGCCGCTCCGCCGGGGAGTAGAGCAGCGTCTTCCCTTCGAGCTTTCCGGGGCCGACGACGTCCCAGGCATGGACGCGACCCGAGTAGGTCTCCGAGGCATACAGACGGGTGCCGTCGGGAGACAGACCGATGCCGTTCGGGAGCTCCAGCCCTTCCTCGACCGGGTGGATCGCTCCGCTCAGCGGATCCGCGTAGAGCAGCCCGCCGTAGAGCGTGTCGGTGAGGTAACAGGCTCCCGAGGTGTCGAACACCAGGTCGTTCGGCGCACCGAGCCGCCGAGCGCCGCTGTGCGTGAAGACCGCCTCCACGGCGCCGGTGTCCAGGTCGACGCGTTGCAGCGCACCGCCGTCGTTGCCCTCCCGGAGGCCGTCGGGGTAGTGGATCCCGGTGTCGTCGGTGGTGAACGTCAGGCCGCCGTTGTTGCAGACGTAGATCTTTCCGTCCGGCCCGACGGCGGCGCCGTTGGGGCCGCCGCCGCAGTCGGCCACGACCTCCACGCCGGTGTCGCCGGGGCGCACCCGGCAGAGCGTGCCGCGTTCGATCTCGACGAACAGCACGGATCCGTCGTCGAGCGCGATCGGCCCTTCGGGGAAACGCAGCCCGGTCGCGACCGTACGGACGGTCGCCGGGTCGAACGCAGCGCTCATGAGGTCTCCTCGGGCGATCGGATCGTTCCGGCGAAGTCTCCGGCGTCGAGCCACTCGGTGACCAGGGCGGCGTAGTCGAGAACCGTGCCGGGGTACATGAGCCGACGGGCGGAGCTGGCGTCGTGCGGGGCCTGTTCGCCGGTGATGTAGCCCGGCGTGCACTTGCGGTAGTAGTCGGCGAGGAACCTGAGAGCGGGCGTGTCGTAGAGCACCGAGAGCCAGTCCTCTTCGGCCTGGGCGGTGGCCTCGATCGTGGTCCGCCGGCAGGTCCTGATCAGCCGGGCGCAGTGGTCGGCGGCGTTGCCCAGGAAGTGCGTGTTGTTGACGGTCGCGGCGGACTGGGCGATCCCGATCAGCAGCAGGTTGGGGAACTTGTTGATCAGAACCCCGTGCAGCGTGCGGGGGCCCTTCGCCCAGTGCTCGGACAGGCGGATCCCCTCCCGCCCCCGAGGGTCGAACCCCATCCCGTGGATCGGGTCGGTGCCGACCTCGAACCCGGAGGCGAAGATCAGGCAGTCCACCGGGTAGTGCACCCCGGCCACGACGACCGAGTCCTCGGTGATCCGTTCGACACCCTTGCCTTCGGTGTCGACCAGGTGGACGTTCGGCCGGTTGAAGGACTGCAGGTACTCGTCGTGGTAGCAGAGCCGCTTGCACATCTTGGCGTACCAGGGCTTCAGCTTCGCGGCGGTGTCGGGATCGGTGACGATCTGGTCGACCCGGGCGCGCAGCTCCTGCATCACCGCGACGTCGTGGTCGAGCGACGCCTCCTGCTGCTCGGGCGTCCGCGCCGCGTGCGGGTGGTCCCACAGGAGGCGGGTCCACTCGTCGTCGACCAGGTTCCGCTCGGGCTTGAGCCCGCTGACGACCTCGGTGAAGTTCCGGACCCGCTCGGCCTGCCACCCCGGCGGGAGGCTGCGGAACCACTCGACGTCGGTCGGGTGGTTGTTGCGCGCCGCGACCGCCGAGGGCGTGCGCTGGAAGACGAACAGCTCTCCGGCGGTCCGGGCCAGCGCGGGCACGACCTGGATGCCGGTCGCTCCGGTGCCGACGATTCCGACCCGCTTGTTCCGCAGCCGCTCCATCGGCTCGGTGTTGCTTCCGCCGGTGTAGCGGTAGTCCCACCGGCTGGTGTGGAACGCGGTGCCGCGGAAGTCTTCGATGCCCGGCACACCCGGCAGCTTGGCTTTGTGCAGGAAACCGCCGGAGAGGGCGACGAACCGCGCCGACAGGCGGTCGCCCCGGGCGGTGGTCAGCTGCCAGCGCTGCGCGGCTTCGTCCCAGGTCACCTCGTTCACCCGGGCTCCGAACAGCGCCCGACGGTAGAGGTCGAACCTCCGCCCGAGCAGCTGGCAGTAGCCGAAGATCTCCGCCGCCTTGGCGTAGCGCTCGGTCGGGACGTACCCGGTCTCCTCGAGGAACGGCAGGTAGCAGTAGGACTCGACGTCGCACATGCACCCGGGATACCGATTCCAGTACCAGGTCCCGCCGAAATCACCGGCCTTGTCGACCAGGTAGAAGTCCTCGATCCCCTGCTTGATCAGGTTGACCGCGGTCATCATCCCGGAGAACCCGGCGCCGACGATCGCGACCTCGGTCTCCACGACGACCGGCGCACGTTCGTCCGCCGGCGCGTACGGGTCGTGGTCGAACCGCGCCAGGTCGCCGGCCAGGTCCCGGTACTGGTCTTTCCCGTCGGGCCGCAGCCGCTTGCGACGCTCGGCCTCGTACCGGGTCTCGATCTCTTTCGACATGCCCGTCCTCTCGCTCGTTCGCCGACCGGTTCACCCCGATGCGGGTCAGAGCGGCATGGCCAGCCCGCCGTTGACGCGGAGGATCTGGCCGGTGACGAAGCGGGCGGCGTCCGAGGCCAGGTAGAGCACGGCGTCCGCGACGTCCTCGGGCTCGCAGACCGAGCCGAGCGGGTTGGACTTCCGGTGTCCGCCGAGGACGGCGTCCCGGCGTTGTTCGTCGGTGCTGCCGTCCGCCGCGGTGAAGTGCCGGTTGGTCATGCCGGTGACGACGAAACCCGGCGCGACCGCGTTGATCCGCACACCGGCGCCGCCGAGCTCCGTCGCGAGCGTGCGGGACAGCTGCGCGACCGCGACCTTGGACATCGAGTAGACGGCGGTGTTCCGGGCGGCGAAGTCGACGGCTGCGGAGACGACGTTGACGATGGACCCGGACCGACGCGGGACCATGTGGCGCGCGGCGGCCTGGCAGGCGAACAGCGTGCCCTTGAGGTTGACGTCGAAGACCGCGTCGAGGTCCTCGACCGTGATGTCGACGACCGCGCCGTTGCGGATGATGCCGGCGAAGTTGGCCAGGACGTCGACGTGCCCGTGGGCCGCGACGACCTCGTCCAGGAGCGCGTCCACCGCGGGCTTGTGCCGTACGTCGACGGCGTGGGCGTCGGCGGCTCCGCCCGCGTCGACGATGCGCTTGGCGGTGGCCTCAGCGCCTGCCGCGGACAGGTCCACGCAGGCGACGTGGGTGCCGGCCGCGGCGAGTCCGGCGGCGGCCGCGGCACCGAGCCCGCTGCCGGCACCAGTGACGACAGCGACCCGTCCGGTCAGGTCGAAGCGATCGGGCACCAGGTACCTCCGGGGATTAATTGAGACTGTATACATCATCAACTTAGTCGGACCGTACCCCTTGACGGGCTCGCCTGGCCAGACCTACGTTCGCTGTATCGAAAACGCTGTTCGACATTCTGAACAAGGTGAGGCGATGACGCCGGATCTGCTACCGGACGGGGACGTGGTGCCCGCCTACGCGGAGCTCTCGGAGCTCGGCGGTCGTCGCTTCGTCGTCCTCGGCGGTGGCCAGGGCATCGGCCGCCAGGTCGTGCACGCGCTGACCCAGCTCGGAGCGGAGGTCGAGCTGATCGATCGGGACGACGGCCGCGCGCGGCAGGTCGCCGAGGAGATCGGCCCGGCGGTGAGACCGCAGGCGCTCGACGTCACCGACCGCGCAGCGATGGAGCGTCTGGGTGCGACGATCGGGCCGATCGACGGCGTGATCGACATCGTGGGAATGGCCCGCTACGGGCGGCTCCTGGATCTCACCGACGAGACGTGGGCGTGGGAACACGACGTCGTGCTGCGCCACGCCTGGCTCGCCCTGCAGTGCCTGGCGCCCCGCATCGCGGAGCGCGGTGGCGGAGCGTTCGCGTTCGTGGCGTCGCTCTCCGGCCTGACCAGCGCACCCCTTCACGCCGCCTACGGTGCGTTCAAGGCGGCGCTGATGTCGCTGGTCCGCAGCGCCGCGGTCGAGTTGGGGCCGGACCGGATCCGGGTGAACGCGGTGGCACCGGGCACGGTGTGGACCCCACGGGTGGCCGAGTTGCTCGGCCCGGCCGGTCACGCGAAGTCGGTGGCCGCCGCACCGCTGCGCCGCGTCGCCCTGCCCAGCGACGTCGCGGCCGGGCTGCTGTTCCTCGTCAGCGACCAGGCCGCGGCGATCACCGGGCACACGATCGTTCTGGACGGCGGGGCGAGCGCACGGTTCGCCTACGAGGTCGACCGATGAGGGATCTCCCCGGACAGCGGGCCACCGCGGTGCCGGCCGTGGATCGTACGGTCGCCGTGATCGAGTACTGCGCGGCCCGGCCGGGCGCCCAGTTCACGCTCTCCGAGCTGTGCCGCGCGCTCGACATCTCGAAGGCAACGGCGTTCGGCCTCCTGACCGCGCTCTGCGAACACGGCTGGCTGGCGCGGGACGCGACGACGAAGACCTACCGCATCGGCCCCGGATTGGCGGTTCTCGCCGACGCTCTGTCGGTCCCGCACCGGACGCTGATCGACGCCGCGCAGACCCAGCTCGACGCGCTCGCGACCGCCACCGGGATCCGCACCGTGGCCGCGACCCTGGTCGGCGACGAGATCGTCATCCTGGCGGTCGGCGGGCAGGAACGGCCGCTGGGAACGGCGTTGCGCCCCGGTCACCGGCTGCGCGTCGTACCGCCGATCGGCGTGGTGTACATGGCCTGGTCCGGTGCCGAGGAGCGCGAACGATGGCTGGGACGCGGTCACGGCGTCATCGGCCCGGACGGGATCGAACGGCTGCGGGCCGAGGTCGAGGCGGTCCGGGACCGCGGATTCCAGGTGTCGCTGCACTCCTCGGACGTCCGTCGCCTCGCCGAGGCGATGGGCCGGGGCGAGGCGACGCCCGACCTGATCGACCACATCGACGCGGCGGAGTACGTCGTGCCGGACCTGGACCCCGACGGCAAGTACTACCCCAACATGGTCAGCGTCCCGGTGCTCGACGGCCAGGAGCGCCTGGCGATGACGCTGACCTATTTCGACTTCCCCGCGCCCCTGGTCGGCAGCGAGATCGTTCGGCTGGCCAACCGGCTCAAACGCGCCGCCGCCGCGGTGCGCAAAGCACTCGCCGATCCCCGCTGAGCCCCGGCAATTCCCGACGCCCGGGCCTGCCGAAACTCGGTTTTATACATTATCAGGAGACCTTGTGACCTACGCAGTTCTCGGCCCGGAGCGGCCGGGACGGCCGGCACCGGCCGAGCTGACGGCCCGTCGCGCGGCGCTCGCGGACTGGGCACCCGACGCGGGCCCCGACGTCACGGTGATCGACACCCCGATCGGTGGCGTGCCGTGCCGGACGATCAGCGCGGTCGAGCCGATCGCTACCGTGCTCTACCTGCACGGCGGCGGATATCGGCTGGGTACCGCCGCGGCCTACAGCGGCCTGGCCGGCGCACTGGCCCGCGCCGCCGGCGCGGAGGTGGTCGTCGTCGACTACCGGCTCGCGCCGGAGCACCCCTTCCCGGCGGCGCTGTCCGACGCGGCCGCGGTGCACGACGCTCTCAGAGCGGCCGATCGACCCCTCGTCCTCGCCGGGGACTCGGCCGGTGGAGGGCTCGCGGCCGCGCTGCTGGCCCTCGGCATCCGCGCTCCGGCGGGCGTCGCGTTGCTCTCGCCCTGGCTGGACCTGCGCTGCGACTCCCCCACGTTCGCCAGCCGCGCCGAGACGGACCCGCTGTTCCCGCTCTCGTCCGCGCAGGAAGCGGCCGACCAGTACCTCCAGGGACATCGTCCCGACGATCCGCTGGCCAGCCCGCTGCGCGCGGATCTCGACCGCTTCCCGCCCGCGCTGGTGTTCGCCAGCGCCGCGGAGACCCTGCTCGGCGACGCGCTCACCCTGACCCAGCGCCTCGCCGACGCCGCCCGCGCCGTGACGCTGCGCGTCGTTCCCGGGATGGCCCACGCCTGGCCGGTGGTCCACCCCGATCTACCGGAGTCGTCGGCCGTCGTCGCCGAGGTCGGCGCGTTCGTGCGCCGGCTCGCGAGTGAGGAGCCCCGCCATGGATGACCGGCACAGCCACTACGACGTCATCGTCGTCGGCGCCGGGCTGGGCGGCCTGTACGCCGTCCACCGCTTCCGGCGAGACGGTCTGGACGTCCGTTGTCTCGAATCCGCCGCCGGCGTGGGTGGGGTCTGGCGCCACAACCGGTACCCGGGTGCGCGCGTCGACATCGAGAGCCACGACTACTGCTACTACTTCTCCGAGGACCTCTACCGGGAGTGGAACTGGACGGAGCGGTACGCGTCCCAGCCGGAGCTCCTCGCCTACCTCGAGCACGTCGCCGAGCGGTTCGACCTCAACCGGCACATCCGCTTCGACACGCGGATGGAGGGTGCGGACTGGAGGCCCGGGGAGAAGCGGTGGGAGGTCAGGACCAGCACCGGCGAGACCCTCACCGCGGACTTCCTCGTGATGGCCACCGGCAACCTCTCCGAAGCCCGCACGCCGGACTTCCCCGGGATCGACGACTTCGACGGGCAGTGGGTGATGACCGCGCACTGGCCCGAGGAGCCCGTCGAGCTGGAGGGCAAGCGGATCGGCGTCGTCGGCACCGGCTCCTCCGGGGCGCAGGTCATCCCCGTACTCGCCGATCGGGCCGCCGAGCTCCACGTCTTCCAGCGCACGCCGAACTTCGTGGTACCTGCCCGCAACGGGGCCCCCGTCGCGGAGGTGATCAACAAGGTCCGCGCCGATTACGCCACCGAGCGCGCCTGGATGCGCGCGGCCGGCGGCAACCACGTCCAGTACTTCCTGGCCGACTTCGACTCCCTCGACGCCGAGGGGCGGCGGAGCCTCCTGGAACAGCAGTGGGAGCGCGGCGGCCACGGTATGAGCTACGTCTTCCTCACTCAGGGCGTCTTCAAGGAGCACAACGACGTCGTCGCCGAGTTCGTCCGGGAGAAGATCCGGGAGACGGTCAAGGACCCGGAGACCGCCGAGAATCTCTCGCCGTACGACCATCCGATCGGATCCCGGCGGCTGGTCATCGACACCAACTACTACGAGACGTTCAACCGCGACCACGTCAGCCTGGTGGACCTGCGCGAGGAGCCGATCGACCGCATCACACCGCACGGAATCCGTACCACCGCACGGGAGTACCCCCTCGACCTCCTCGTGTTCGCCCTCGGGTTCGACGCCTACGTCGGCGCGATCAACGCCACCGACATCCGCAACGCGGACGGCGAACGCCCGGCCGACGGCTGGCAGCGTCGCCCCCTCACCCTGCTCGGCTTGATGACCAAGGGCTTCCCCAACTTCTTCTTCCTCACCGGGCCGGGTAGCCCCGCCACCCTGGCGAACCTGTTCGCCGAGAACGAGTACCACGTCGACTGGGTCGCCGACGCCATCAGCCACCTCCGGCAGCGGGGCTACCGCACGATCGAGCCCACCGACGAGGGGCAGCGGGAGTGGACCGCGGTGCTCGACAAGACGTCGGCGCCGCTGCTGCGCAGACACGTCCGGAACTACATGACCCACAGCAACCCGGACGGGACCCGTTACTTCATTCCGTACGCGGGCGGGCTGCACACCTACATCAAGCTCGCCGACGAGATCGCTGCGAACGGCTACCGAGGCTTCACACTCGGCCAGTGATCCCGGAGTCGAACCTCCGAAAAGAAGCCATCACCTAATGGTGGGATTTCCAGGTGCGAGAGGCCGCTGCTTGTTACTTTCCGGTAACCAGCCCGCGGCCGCCCCACGTACCGGTCCGCGGGTGTGTTCTCTTGCGCCAACGGAGGCCGCCCCATGTCCAGACGTGCCCGGATCCTCTCCGCCCTGCTCGCCACCACGGTGGCGAGCGTGGGCCTCCTGGCCTCAGCCGCCGACGCCACCCAGGTAGCCGCTCAGCCGTCGGCCACGTCCCGCGGCGTGACGATTCCCGCCTTCTACACCCCGCCGACGACGCTGCCCGCCACCAACGGCGCGCTGATCCGTACCGAGCCGCTGCGCCTGGCGCTCTCCCTGCCCGGCATCAACGGCCCGCTGCCGGGGCGCGCGACCCGGATCATGTACAAGTCGACGGACAACAACGGCCAGCCGGTCGCGGTCACCGGTACCTACCTGGCACCGACCTCGGCGTGGAAGGGCCCAGGCGCGCGGCCGCTGGTGGTCTTGGCGCCGGGCACGATGGGCCAGGGCGACCAGTGCAGCACCTCGCTCGCCCTGCAGAAGGGCCTGATCCTGGGCATCGGCGGCGGCCGGTCCACGGTCTCCATCGGCTACGAGGTGCTCGCGATCTACGGGCTGCTGGCGAAGGGCATCTCGGTCGTCCAGACCGACTACGTCGGCCTCGGCACCACCGACCGGCTGCACACCTACGTCGACCGCGTCGACGAGGGACACGCCGTGCTGGACGCCGCCCGTGCCGCACGGAACCTGACCGGGACGTCGCCCGCCGTCGGTTTCTACGGGTACAGCCAGGGCGGTGGCGCGGTCGCGTCAGCCGCCGAGCTCCAGTCGACCTACGCGCCGGACGTCCCGGTGAAGGCCACCTACGCCGGTGCGCCGCCCGCCAACCTCGCCGACGTCACCGCGGCGATCGACGGCACCGAGCTGGCCGGTGCGATCGGGTGGGCGGTCAACGGGTTCGTGCAGTCCGAGCCGACGCTCGAGCCGCTGCTCGACCGGTACCTCTCCGACGCCGGCCGCACCGCGCTCAAGGACCTGTCGACGATGTGCGTCGGCGACGCGATCTTCGCCTACGCCAACCGCAAGACGTCCGGCTGGACGAACAACGGGCAGTCGATCGGCAGCATCCTCCAGGCCGAGCCGGCCGCCAAGGCGTTCATCGACTCGCAGCTCATCGGTACCACCAAACCGACCGGCGTCGTCCGGGTGGCGACCGGCATCAACGACAACCTCGTGCCGCACGGCCAGGCGCGGACGATGGCGGCGGACTGGTGCGGTCGCGGCGGCGACGTCGTCTACGCCCCGATCAACCTGCCCAAGACTCCCAGCCCGCTGCTCAACCACTTCGGGCCCTTGCTGTCCGACCAGGGCACCGCGGTCAACTGGCTGACCGACCGTCTGGCCGGCCGTCCGGCGACCTCCACCTGCTCCACGCTGCCCCAGCAGCCCTGATCCACGGGTCGGCCGGCCCCGAACGGGGCCGGCCACCTTCCCGCGTCGGCTAGACTAACTCCTTAGCTAAGGAGGTCCGACCATGTCGGATGACGCCCTCGAGCACTTCAACATGCACGACGCCAAGACCCATCTGTCGCGGATCATCGAACGCGTCGAAGCCGGTGAGGAGATCGTCATCGACCGCGCTGGAACCCCGGTGGCGAAGATCGTCCCCCTGGTGCGGCGCGTCGACCGTCGTCGGATTGGTGCGCTGGCCGGACGGGTCGACCTCTCCGGCGACTGGGATTCACCGGAGACCAACGCCCAGATCGCCGACGATTTCGGCATCCCGTCGTGAGCCTTCTCCTCGACACCCACGTCGCGTTGTGGGCACTCGCCGCCCCCGACGAGTTGAGCGACGAGTTCCTCGACCGGCTGCGGCACGACCCCGACATCTATCTCAGCCCGGTGACGCTCTGGGAGATCACGATCAAGCAAGCCGCGAGGATGCTCGCCGGCCCGGCAGACCTCGCCGAGTTGGTCCGCGACCTCGGCTTCCGGGAACTGCCCATCACCCACTCCCACGCACTGCTGGCCGGACGACTTCCCCTGCACCATCGCGATCCGTTCGACCGCGTGCTCGTCGCCCAGGCCACCGTCGAAGGCCTCACGCTGGCCACGCGCGACGAGCACATCCCGAAGTACGACGTCGCCGTCCTCGCGGTCTAGGGTCCGGGCGGAGCGCCGCCCGGACCGCGTCGGCGTCAGCCGTCGAGGCGCGCCACTCGCACTCCCCAGGCCGGGAGTGCGCAGTGCTCGGTCACGTCCTCGCCGGTGAGGACGTCGACCAGCCGGCCCGGCGCATCCGGTACGACCGTCTGTGGTTCCGGCGAGAGCGAGACGAACCAGACGAACCGCGTGCCGTCCTCGTGTTCCAGGCAATCGACCGTCACCAGCGGGCTGTCCACCCGCACCGGTGCGCGGACACCGGCCTCGGCCGCGAGCGCGCGGTAGACGCGCCACACCTCGTCGTCGGGGTGCGCGTCCGGGCGCACCGCGCCGAAGTACTCGAACGGGACCGTGCCCAGGTAGAGCGATCCGGCGCCGATCCGACGCCGCACCAGCACCGGGCGGTCGCCGGCGTCGGCCAGAACCACCTCGGCGTCGGTCACCGTGACCGGCAGGAACGCCTGGTTCGAGCGGGGACCCGCGGGGTGGAACGTGAGCGTCGAACCGGCCTTGAGATCGCCCAGGTCAGCGACCGCGGTCACCTCGATACCCTCGGCGTCGCACAGTTCGTTCAGGCCGTACCGGAGCCGGTGCCGGACCCCGAAGAGCGGCTCGAGGTCGGGCCACCACGCACCGCGCTGCCCGTCCCCCGCCCCGGCGAACCATCCGACGTAGACCGTGCTCCCGGCCTCGGCCCGCTCGGCGAGCGTGCGGAACGTCGGCCCGGTGAGCGCCTTGGCCGACGGCACCAGCAGGAGCTCGGCGTCCGGTACCCCCGCCGACTCCCGAACCAGAGCCGGCGCCAGATCGGCGCGCTTGGCCGCGAGATAGGCGTGCAGCGTGATCTCCGGGATGATCGTCCGCTCGACCGGATCGATCATCGGATGGTCGGTGTCCAGGTACGACGGGACGAGAATCGCCGTGCCGGTCGTCGCTCGGTGGCACCGGGCCAGGTCGACCGCACCGACGACGTCGGCGAACGCCGCCAGCTCGCGCAGCGCGGGCTTCGGGGTTCCGTCCGCGGTGGTCAGGCCGAAACCCAGCTCGTAGAGGTGGTGCCGGTACGGATCGGTGTCGGCCAGATCGAAGTCGGTGTTGTTCCAGCCGATCCACCCGGTCGCGCCGGCCAGCAGGCTGTGGTGCAGGACCTGGCGGTAGTAGTCGGCGGCGTGGTCGTCGGCCACGAACGCCGAGGTCACCCCGAACTCCTCGAGCACGACCGGCTTGCCGACGTGGCACAGCTCGCAGACGAACGCCGCCCGGACGAACTGCCGGAGCTGGTCGTCGCCCATCGGGTAGGAGTGCGGGCCGATGAAGTCGACGACGTCCTGCTGATCGGCGAGGCGGAAGCCGTTGTCCGCGCCGGTCACCTCCATCGTCCAGGCGCCGTCGCCGAGCGAGACCGGCAGCTCCGAGCCGCCCGCACGGACGGCTTGCGCGCAGAGCAGGCCCCACGCCCGCGCGTACTCGCGCGTCGTCGGCCCGCCGTAGAGTGGCATCTCGTTGGAGATCAGCCACCCGCGGACGGCCGGGAATCCGCCGAACCTGCGGACCGTCTCCCGGATGTAAAAGGCCTGCTGGCCGAGCATGAATCCGTCGGCGTAGAGGTCACGGCCGTGGCGCCACGGAACGTCCCAGTTCTGTCCCGACATGTGCCCGACGACGAACGTCGGGATCGTGCCGATGCCGACGTCCTCGCAGGCGACGAGGAAGCGCTGATACCGCTCGACGTACTCCTCGTCGAGCTGATCGGGCACGGGCTGGAGGTCCGGCCAGTAGAGGAAGGACCGGGTCACGGTGAGCCCGTGGCCGACGAGGGTGGCGAGTTCCTCGCGGACGATCGCATCGTCGTACTGCCGCCACATCAGCGGACCGCCACGGCGGGACCAGTAGTTGACGCCCACCCACGGCGTCGGTACGGACAGGTGGCGGCTCGGCCGGGTAAGGCTCACACGAACTCCAGTCATTTGGTCGCACCGGCGGTGAAGCCGTTGTAGATGAAACGCTGCAGCGCCAGGAACACGAGGAGCGTCGGCAGGATCACCAGCAGGACACCGGCCGAGATCACCTCCCACTCTGCGCCGAACGGGCCCTTGAAGCGGAACAGTGACGTCGACACGACCGCCAAGTCGCGGTCGGGCATGTAGAGGAAGGGGATGTAGAACTCGTTGTACATCGTGATGCCCTTGATGATCACGACGGTCGCGATCGCGGGCTTGCACAGCGGCAGGATGATCCGCCAGTAGATGCCGAATTTGGTCGCACCGTCGAGCTCGGCGGCTTCGTCCAGCTCCCGCGGAATGCTCTGGATGAACTGCCGGAAGATGTAGATCGCGATGATGTCGGTACCGAGAAAGAGGACGATCGCCGCCCAGCGCGTGTTGAACAGCTGCAGGCCGGTGACGACCTTGAACGTCGCGACCTGCGTCGTCACGCTCGGAACCAGCGTGGCGAAGAGGAACAGCGCGATCACCGTGCGCCGGAACCGGAAGTCGAACCGATCCACCGCGTAGGCGGCCATCGACCCGATCAGCACCGTGCCGGTGAGCGCGACCGCCAGGATGACCGAGGTGTTCCACAGCGCGCGGAGCATTCCGCCCTCGTCGAACGCCGTCGCGAAGTTGCTGAAGTTGAGCCAGTCGCGCGGCGGGGTGAACGGGCCCGTTCGGGTGTACTCGTCCCGGGTCTTGAACGCGGCGAGCACCAGGACCAGCATCGGCAACAGGACGACCAGGCTGGCGGCGACCAGCGACAGATACCTCACCGCCGACGCCGAGCGCGCACGGACGGTCATGACAGGTCCACCCTTTCGTCCGGGGCGATCCGCCGCTGGATCCACGTCACCAGGACGACCAGGACGAGCAGCACCACCGCCATCGCCGACGCGAGGCCGTACTTGCGGAACTTGAACGCGAAGTCGACGGTCTGGGTGACGAACGTGGCGCTGTCGTTCGCGCCGCCGGTCATGATCCAGGGGATCTCGAAGACCGACAGCGATCCGGAGATCGCGAGGATCACCGACAGTCCGACGACCGGCTTGATCCCGGGGAGGATCAGGTAGCGAAACTGGTGCCAGCGATTCGCGCCGTCCAACTCGGCGGCTTCGTAGAGCTGGCCGGGGATCGACTGGATCGCGCCGAGGAACAGCACGAAGTTCAGCCCCGCGTAGCGCCAGATCGACGTACCCGCCAGCGAGTAGTTGACGGTGCCGGCGTCCCCGAGCCACTGACGGGACAAACTCTCGAGACCGAGTGCGCTCAGCGTCGCATCGAGCGTCCCGCCCGGCTGGAAGAAGTACAGGAAGATCATCGCGATCGCGACGCCGTTGATCAGGTACGGAAAGAACAGAATGCCTTTGAACAGGTTCCGGAAACGCACGTTGAAACTCAGGATCACCGCGAAGTAGAGCGCGATCGCGATCTGGATGATCGACGCGCCGACGTAGTACAGGCTGTTGCGGAAGACCAGCAGCAGTTCGGGGCGGGTGCCGAGCTCGACGTAGTTGTCCGGCCCGATGAAACTCTTCTCGGGCGAGAGACCGTCCCAGGACGTCAGGCTGTACCAGGCTATGTTGACCACCGGCACGTACGTGAACACGACCAGGAACGCCAGCGGTACCAACAGGAACAGGTAGGGCGTGAGCGTCCGGGCGATCGTCCGCCTGCGCACGGCCGGGCGTACCGGGCTCGTCGACGCCGGCGGCGTTCCGACCCGGTCGCGGATTTCTGGTGGCGAGGCCATGTGAGTCCTCTACGAAAGTGGGATCCGGGTGCCCGGCGCGCGGGCACCCGGATGACTCCTACTGGGTGCTCTTCCGGGCCTTCGACCAGCGCTCGTTGAGGTCGTCGAAGATCGCTTCCTTGGACTCCTTGCGCGCGCCCCGGGCCGCGTCCACCAGCCGCTGCCGGTACTTCTGGTCCAGCAGCCCGATCTCGGCGGCCGCGTCGATCCGCTTGTCGAGCCCTTCTTTGCCCTCCGGCATCGGGTGGAGCTCGAAGTACTTGACGCCCCACTTCGTGAAGTCGTCGAGGGTCTTCGGCATCGGATCGCCGATCTTGGGCGAGAGGCCGCCCTGGTCAGTCGCGTAGCCCGACTCGTCGGCGAACCACGTCACCCAGGCCCGCGCCGCGGCTTTGTGCTTCGAGTTGATGTTGACCGCGTTCTTGTAGTCCCCCGAGATGACCGAGTGGAACGCGCCGTCCACCTGAGTCGGGAAGGGCAGGAATCCGACGTCTGCCGGGTCCTTCGCCGCACCCTGGATCTGGCTGATCGCCCAGGAGCCCAGGCGCATCGTCGCGATCTTCCCGGTGGCCAGGTCGACCTTCGACGCCTCCCAGTTCGTCGTGGTCGGGTCCGCCTCGATCAGTCCTTGCTGGACGGCGTCGTAGAGGAGCGAGTCGATGACGAAGTGCTCGCGGCCGGGCGCCCAGGGCGTGTCGTCCAGCACCAGTTCGTTGACCGCGTTGGGGTTCGCGCTGACCGCACCGCGGTCGGACTCCCACATGGTCAGCGGCCAGCCGTCCTTGTAGTTCGTGTACAGCGGGGTGGCCGCCGTCTTGTCCTTGATCGCACGCAACGCCGCCAGGAACTCGGCCGGCGTCTTCGGCGGCTCGGTGATGCCCGCCTCCCGCCAGATGCGCTTGTTGTAGACGAAGCCCTGGGCGTTGCCGACGATCGCGATGCCGTAGACCTGCTTCTGATACGTCTGCTCGCTGGCGACGAACCGGTACTTCTCCTCGAGCTCGTCCACCGTGCCGAGCGGCTCGAAGAACGAGGGCAGCTGGTCGGCGGTGACCGAGTTGGGAATCAGCAGGACGTCGCCGTAGTCCGGCGAGTTCATCCGGATCCGGACCTCTCCCTCGTAGTCGGTGATCGCCTCGAACTTCACCGTGACGTCCGGGTACTTCGCCTCGAACCTCTTCTTGTAGTCCTTGAAGACGCTGTCGACGATGTCGGTGCGGTTGGTCAGCACGGTGATCTCACCGGAGGGTGTGGCGCTGCCGTCGTCGCCACCGCCACACGCGGTCAGGGCCATTGCACTTAACAATCCAGCCGCAAGTCCTGCGGCGATCCGCTTGAGCATGGGGGTTCCACCTTCGAAGTCGGCGTTGACCTGGGGATACGAGGTGCTGAACGCGCTGCGACGATTCACTGAACCGGATAAGCTCCAGAACCTAGGAGGGTTCCCTCCCCGCTGTCAATGGGCGAGGATGAACCCGCTGGAAGCCTGGTCGTTAGACTCGGCGAACTGAACGGATCAAGCGGCACTGAACGTTAAGGAGATCCATGGCGAAACGGCCGACGAGCGCCGACATCGCCCGGGCGGCGGGAGTGTCGAAGGGAGCCGTGTCGTACGCGCTGAACGGACAGCCCGGCGTCTCCGAAGCCACCCGGGAGCGCATCCTGGCGATCGCCGCGGAGATGGGGTTCCGGCCCAACCTCGCGGCGCGCGCGCTGAACGGGGCCAGTGCCGGAACCATCGGCCTGGCGCTCTGCCGCCCCGCCCGGGTGCTCGGCGTCGAGCCGTTCTTCATGGAGCTGATCAGCGGCATCGAGGCTGCGCTCGCCGAGCGTTCCTACGGCCTGACGCTCCAGGTCGTGCCGGACCACGCCGCGGAGATCGCGGTCTACCGCCGGTGGTCGGCCGAGCGCCGGGTCGACGGCGTCCTCATCGTCGACCTGCACCGCAACGACGACCGGATCGACGTGATCCGCGAGCTACAACTCCCCGCCGTGGTGATCGCCGGCCCCGGCGATTTCGGCGGGTTGCCGCAGGTGTGGTCGGACGACGCCGCCGCGGTCACCGAAGCGGTCGAGTACCTCTGCGCGCTCGGGCATCGCACGATCACCCGGGTCGGTGGCATGCCCGAGCTGCTGCACACCGAGATTCGCACGCGGGCGTTCGCCGAGGTCTGCGAGCGGCTGGGCGTCCAGCACGCGGTCACCGTCCCGGCCGACTACACCGCCGAGGAAGGCAGCCGGGTCACCAGACGGGTCCTCAGCGCGCCGGGCCGCCCGACCGCGCTGATCTACGACAACGACTTGATGGCCGTCGCCGGGCTGGCGGTCGCACAGGAGATGGGCATCGCCGTCCCCGGCGAGCTGTCGATCGTCGCCTGGGACGACTCGATGCTCTGCCGGATCGTCCACCCGCCGCTCACCGCGCTCTCCCGGGACGTCCCCGCGTACGGCACCCACGCGGCACACCGATTGCTCGAACTGATCGCCACCGGTACGACGACGAGCCTGGAGGACGTCGCCGCGCATCTCGTGCCACGGGGCAGCACGGCGACGATCAGCTCGGTACGCCCCGATTGACGGCGCTCCCGGGTCAGGTCTGGCGGGCCGCGCACTCTCGCGACCAGAACACTCCGTGGCTCTGGTAGTTCGACAGGGTGCCCAGCGTGTAGGCCTCGCCGCGCTCATTGAGCGGATCCGGGATCGTGGCCGGGTAGCTCTCCGCGCCGGGGATCGAGAGCTGCCGGAAGCCGGTCGGCGCGGGCAGCTCGACCGTGCGCCCCGCCTGCCAGAGCCAGACCTTGCCCTGCCCCATCGGACCGGCGTAGACGAGCACCTGCCCCTGGTTGTTCAGCGCGACCGGGACCACTTCACCGTCGGGCGTGTCGGCGCCGAACGCGCCCAGGTCCCGGTACCGGCCGTTGAGCTCGCGGATCACCACGTGCCTGGTCGCGCCGGACGTGAGGGTGCCGAGAATCCGGCCGCGATCGTCGAGGTCGACCGGGGCGAACTCCCCGTTCGGTGCGGTGAGGACGGTCAGACGTCCGTTCTGCCAGAGCCAGCTGACGCGCTTGTCGCCCTCGACCGTCGTGCTGTACCCGGTCACCTGGCCCCGCACGTTCAGCGCGGTCGCGACCGTCGAGTCGTGCGAGCCGCCGAGTGGCGACGTGATGTCCCAGCGACTGGCTCCGTCCCACACCCAGCTATCAATCCGCCCGAAGCCCTGCTCGGGGTCGGACCGGCCGACCGCCCAGCCGCGTTCGTTCAGCGTCGCCGGCGCGGTGAAACGACGCCCGTCCGGCGCCGGGATCGGGGTGAAGCGCCCGGCCCGCCAGATACCCAGCGGACCTCCCAGCTGCACCAGCGCGTCGCCCCGGTCGTTGAGGTCGTACGCCTGCGAGGTCCCGTTCTCGTCCGGGTTGAGCTTGGTCGGCTTGCCTTGGGCGTCCCACAGGATGACGTTGTCGACCCGCAGCGGCTCCGTCCGCCCGGTGCCGAGCACCTGGCCCCGGTTGTTGATCGCCGCCGCCTCGCCGTAGGTCCACCCGCCCTGGTCGAGAACCGTGAGCGCGCCGTCCCGCCAGACGAACGGCCGCTCCTGGTGGTGGGTGGGCGTCCATAGGTTCACCGTGCCGACCAGCTCGCCGTGGTCGTTCAGGTCCCGGATCCGGCTGGGCTCGGTGGCGCTGCGGCCGACGTCGACGCTCGTCGTCCCGGCGGAGCAGGACGGTCGCACGGCGGCCGGCAGCGACGCGGCCTCCTGCGCTCGGCTCACGCCCGGCGGTCCGGCCGCGGCGCCCGGCGGCGCGGCGACCGTCCCAGTGAGGACCAGAACGGTCGTACTGATCAAGCCGACCACCAGTCGCTGCGCCACACCGCACTCCGTCCGTAGTGGACCCCCGGTTGCCGTCAGGGTAGGGGGCGGGCTCCGCCGGTACCACTCCGTACCGATCCAGCACCGCAACCGTCCGCCCGCGGACGGTAGAAAGCAGTGTGACCTCAACGCTCGCCGGCTCCACCGGTCCGTCGAACCGCTCCGGCATCGCGCCCTTCCACGTCATGGACGTGTGGGCGGCCGCGGCGGAGCGGCAACGGACCCGGGGCGACCTGATCAACCTGTCGGCCGGGCAGCCGTCCACGCCCGCTCCCGCGCCCGTGCGGGCGGCCGCCGCGGCCGCGCTGGAGACCGAGGTCCTCGGCTACACCGTCGCCCTGGGCATCCCGGAGCTGCGCGAGGGCATCGCCGCCCACCACCGCCGCACCTACGGCATCGAGGTCACCCCCGACGACGTCATCGTCACCACCGCCGGATCCGGTGGGTTCCTCCTCGCTTTCCTCGCCGCGTTCGACGCCGGTGACCGCGTGGCCATGGCCAGGCCCGGCTACCCCTGCTACCGCAACATCCTCACCGCGCTCGACTGCGAGGTCGTCGAGCTGCCGTGCGGGCCGGAGAGCCGGTTCCAGCCGACCGTCGCGATGCTGGAGGAGCTCGACGAGCCGGTACAAGGCCTGATCGTGGCCAGCCCGGCCAACCCGACCGGCACGGTCCTCGCGCCCGGCGAGCTGGCCGCGCTCGCCGCCTACTGCGCGGAGCACGGGATCCGCCTGATCAGCGACGAGATCTACCACGGGCTCCGCTACCCGGGCGCGCCCGCGACCGCCTGCGCCTGGGAAACCTCGCGCGACGCGATCGTCGTCAACTCGTTCTCGAAGTACTTCTCGATGACCGGCTGGCGGCTCGGCTGGCTGCTCGTCCCCGAGACGCTGCGCCGCGCGGTGGACCGGCTGGCGGGCAACCTCACGATCTGCCCGCCCGCCCTGCCCCAGCACGCCGCCGTCGCGGCGTTCACGCCCGAGTCCTACGCCGAGGCCAACTCCCACGTCGAGCGGTACGCGATCAACCGCGCCCTGCTGCTCGACGGTCTGCCGAAGCTCGGCATCGACCGGCTCGCCCCCGCCGACGGTGCGTTCTACGTCTACGCCGACGTCGGGCACCTCACCGACGACTCCATGCGCCTGGTGTACGAGCTGCTCGGCGAGACCGGTGTCGCGGTGGCGCCGGGCATCGACTTCGATCCGGTGGAGGGGCAGCGGTACGTCCGGCTCTCGTTCGCGGGCGCGACCCAGCCGATCGAGGAGGCGTTGGAGCGGCTGCGGGGTTTCGTCGCCAAGCGCGCCTAGGGCGGCGACCGACTGCAGGTCCGATATCCGCGATCAGAGCGCCCGATACCGGTCCTGTAGTCCGGTTCTGAGGGAACGAGCCGGGATGCGTGTGCATTTTTGTCTGCTAGAGCCTGCATAACTGCACACGCATCAGCGGTGCTGCCGGGACCTGCGCCGCGCTTCGAGTCGGACCCGGCGCACTTTCGTGAACAACGCACTAGGCGGTGATTCGCCCGTCGGGTGAATCGGGCTCGAGGGCACGAACACGACGTCCGATCGTCGCCAGACGATCGGATCGGGATCCACCAGGCTGCTTTCCGGAGGGCTGAACGCGGCCCGCTCACGTCGAATTCCACCGGAAGGAAACCCATGGATCTCCAACTCGCGAATCGGGTCGCGGTCGTCACGGGCGGATCGAAGGGGATCGGCCTCGCGATCGTCCGGACGCTGCTCGAGGAGGGCGTGCGGGTTGTCGCGGCGTCTCGCAAGAGCAGCGCGGAGCTGGAGGCGCTGGCCGACGACGCCCTGACCCACGTCGAGGCCGATCTGATGGATCCGGAGGCGCCTGCCCGCGTCATGGAGCGTGCCGCGGAGGTCTACGGAGGGCTGGACATCCTGGTCAACAACGCCGGCGGCCCGCCGCCCGGGGTGACCCTCCCGCGGGCATCGTTCCTCGACGCCTCCGACCAGGAATGGCGCGCGGTGTTCGAGTTCAACCTGTTCTCCGCGGTGCGCGCCATCCGTGCGGCGATCCCGCTGCTGCGGAAGCGGGGCGGCGGCACGATCATCAACATCTCCTCGGTCAACGCGCGGCAGCCCTCGCCGCTCAACGTCGACTACGGTGCCGCCAAGGCCGGCCTGAACAACCTGACGAAGGTGCTCTCGTCCGAGTTCGGGCCCGAGGGAATCCGGGTCAACACGATCTCCCCCGGCCCGGTGCGCACCCCGTGGTGGACCGACGACGGCGGCGTGGTGGACATCATCGCGTCGCGGACGGGCACCGACCGGGACGACGTCATCGGCGCGCTGGTCCCGGAGATGATGAAGCTGACCACTGGCCGCGTCGTGGAGCCGACGGAGATCGCCGACATGGTGGCGCTGCTGGCGTCACCGCGCTCAGCCAACACCACCGGCGCCGAGTTCGTCATCGATTCGGGCCTCCTGAAGGAGCTGTAAGCGCTCCCTACGAAGGGTCGTCGAGCAGCTGGACGAGGGCGTGCCGGCCGACGGCCGCCAGTGCGGGTTCGTCCGTGTGCGACGCCAGCGCGGTGCCGAGGTTGAGCGCCCATCCTTCGGCACGTCGCCAGGTGTCGGCGTCGACCCCGGCGCCGAGGCGGCGGACGAAGGTAGCCCGGGCGGGTGGGTCGAACGCCAGCCAGGCGACGGCCACGTCGGTGGCCGGATCGCCGGCGGTGACGTCGCCGAAGTCGATGACCGCGGCGAGCTGGCCGGTCGGATCCGTGATCAGGTTGCCCGGATGGAGGTCGCCGTGCAGCCACAGTGGCGGGCCGTTCCACGGCGGCGTGGCGACCAGGTCGTCCCACCGGGAGCGGAGTGCCTCGGCGTCCGGCATTCCGGCGAGGCGCTCCCGGACCACGGCCGACCGATCGGCCAGCGGAACGCCCCGGACGCGGTTCCGGGGAGCGCCCGGTGACGCCGGAACGTGCAGAGCGACCAGGAAATCGGCGAGCGCGGCGGCGAATCCGCCGCGCTCGGCCGAGGTCAGCGCGGTGGCCGGTGTGCCGGGTATCCAGCGGGTGATGATCCAGTGCCACGGAAAGTCCGCGCTGGGAACCCCGACCCGCAGCGGCTCCGGGATCGGCGTCGGCACCTGACGCGCCAGCACCGGCAGCCACCGCACCTCGTTCTCGATCAGGTCCGCGGCGGCGCGCCGGTGGGGCAGCCGCACGCAGAGTTCGTCACCGAGGCGGTAGAGCACGTTGTCCCATCCGGAGGACACCGGCTCGAGCGGACCGGCCAGGTCCGGGTGCTGCCGCGCGACCAACCGCGCGACGAGATCGACGTCGACCGGAATGTCAGCCGCAGGACGCATCACCTCTCCAGTGTCTACGGTTCCTGGTCGGTAAACGCTCCGCTAACGGGGGCGACTCACGGTGGAGCCATGGAACCCGAGCCCGCACCAACCCACACCGGACCACCGCTCGAGCGGAGTGCGCCACGGACCCTGCTCGAAGCCCTCACCCCACCCGCGGCGCCGAGCCCGCCGGTCGGGACACACCTCGGCACACTCGTCCGCCCGGACGATCAAGTGCGGCTGCGCATCGACCTGGTCAACGGCGCGATCGACGCCGCCGGCGGCACGATCGTCGCCACCGTGGCCGGCCGGCCGATCCGCCTGGTCCTGACGTTCGGCCCGCAGCACACCGTCGAGGCGACCATCGCCGCGACCGACACCCTGCCGGCCGCCGCGCAGGGCCAGCGCCAGGCCGCGCCGTCCCGGATCAGCCTCACCGTTCCCGACGGCACGCCGTTCACCGTGGCGACCCTGCTCGACCTCGCCGCCTTCGCGCTGCATCTGGACGGCCGGGCCGACGGTGGAACGAACAGCGCCGAGCCGACGGCCGACGTCACCGCGATCGAGGTCCCGACCTCTCTGGTGCTCTCTCCGACCGGCCGGGGCCCGGCCAAGGGCCGCTTCACCGCGGCGACCACCCCGGTCACCCACGACGACGTGACCGAGCTCTGGCGCGCCCGCCTCGGCGTGTTCGACGGCACCGCGGTCGTCGAGCCGCCGGCGGCGCTGCCCGCGGTACGCGCCATCTGGAGCCGCCCCGGCGACCCGCCGTTCACCCGGCCGGTCGACGAGGACCAGCGCGCCCTGCTCGTCGAGCAGACGACCGGGCCGGGAAGCGAGCCGATCACCGTCAGCCAGCTCGCGCTCAGCTCGCACGGGGCGTTCGCCGATCTCGACGGCGCTTGGGCGACCGGCGTGCTCGCCGCCTACCAGCAGCGGGTCGTCACCGGCCGGGACGTCCACGTGGAGGTGGTCGAGCGCGGCTACCTGGCCCCGTGGGGCCTGCGCGCGACCCTCACGACCCTGACCGAGCGCGTCTTCGAGCCCGACGCCGCCGGGGACACCACCGCGGCACTCGTGCAGGACGTCTACCTCGCGATCAGCGAGCCGACCACGGACTACCCGCAGGAGTTCATGCCGTTCGAGGGGCGGAAGCTGCCGTTCCTCTCCGTGACCGCGGCCGATCCCGGGTCCGGCCCGGTCGGTAAGGACCGCATCGTCCTGCCCAACGGCTCGTCGATCAACCGCGACAAGGCGTGCGTGCTCACCCGGGACGGCGCCGATCTGGCCCTCACCTGCACCGCCACCGACCGCACCGGCCGCGCGAGCGTCACGTTCTCCCTCCCGGCCGTCTTCGTCGCCGACAGCGAGGCGTACGAGGCGGCCGAGACGGTCGGTGGTGAGCGGACCGTGCTGGCCAAGCTGGCCACGTGGTACGGCGCGGCCGACGAGCCGGCCCGCCAGGAACTCGCGCTGGGTGGTCAGGCCGTCGGCTGGGCCACACCCTCGCCGGACGGCGAGGCCGGATCGGTGCAGACCACCAACCGCATCCGTCTCGCCCTCGACCGGCCCGACCTGACGGACACCACCGCGGCCGCGGTCGAGGCCCGCCTGCGCGAGCTGGGGCGCCCCGCCTTCTACCCGGCCGTCGACGCCGCTTTCATCGTGGACGTGGCTTCGGCCACCACCCTCGGCGGCGACCCGCCGGAGACCGAGGTGACGGTGGCCCAGCGCTGGCTCGACTCCGGACTCGAGCCGGACAACGTCGACCTCGGCTACCTCGACCTGGCCACGCCGACCGTCCTCACACCGACGATCGAAGCCACCGGCATGATGTCGGCCGCACTCAACGTCGACACCTACGGCCAGCGCCGCGGCGCCGGGACCGCACCGGTCGGCGGGGGCCGGTCGTGGGATCCGCTCGACGCGCTCGCCGGCCTCCCCAAGTTGCTCGGCAACCTGGCACTGGCCGAGCTGGTCGGCCGGGTCGACGACGTCGCCGACGAACTGCAGGCCAAGGGCTTGCCGACGCTGCGCGTCGAGGTGCGGCCGGGTGCAGAACTGGACGACCCGCCGGTCGGCGTCTGCTTCCACTTCACCTGGGAACCAACGCTGAAATCGTTCCCGGCGGAAGGCGACGAGCCGCGGACGTTCGTGGTGACCGCCGACTTCGAGGACGAGGACGCGCTGAAGGACCTCCCCAAGCCCTTCGGCGGCGACGAGACCCACGCCCGGCTGGCGCTCACGACCTGCCTTCCGGAGAACTCGACGTCGTTCGAGGCGACCCTCGAACGGTTCGCCATCCAGCTACCGCCCTCGATACCGCCGCTGGTGCCGGTCGTCGCGATCCTGTTCGACCAGGTGAAGTTCACGACGACGAACGGCTCGTCCAACGTCGACACCGACATCGCCGACTGGCTGTTCATCGGCCCGCTGAACTGGCTGGAGCCGATCAAGGACTTCGTGACCGAGGTCCTCGGACTGGGCGCGGCGACGTTCGACGGCGGGATCTTCGTCAAGTACGGCATCCCGATCCCGGGCCTGACCCTCGGCGTCCTGACCGTGGACGGCCTGCGCCTCGACCTCGGCATCGACCTGCCCGACTCCGGCGCCAGTTCGATCGACTTCGCGATGTGCACCCGGGACGACCCGTTCACGATCACGATCATGGGGTTCGGCGGCAACGGCTCGTTCGGGCTGGAGGTCGACGCCAGCAAGATCGTGCTCATCGAGGGATCGATGGCCGTCACCTACGCGCTGGCCGTCGACATGTTCATCGCCAGCGCCGCGCTGTCGGCGTCGCTCGGCGTGTTCGTCCTGTACGAGGACGACGAGGTGACACTCGGCGCCTACGCCGAGCTGCGCGGCAGCGTCTCGGTGCTCGGCCTGTTCGAGGTGTCCGGCAAGGTCACCGTCGGGCTCCTCTACAACGTCACCACCCAGATCCTCCGGGGAGTGGCCGCCGTGACCGGCGAAGTGTCCTCGCCGTTCGGCAAGAAGGAGGTCACCCACGACGTCGAGGTCGAGGTGGCCGTGGGGAACGGCAACGGTGCCGCCAGGCGCCTCGGCGCGGCCGCTCCCGGCGACACCGCCCTGTCGTTCGCCGACCACTACTCCCAGCCCGAGTGGACCGCCTACTGCAGCGCCTTCGCGGCGTGAGGAGCCCTGATCCCGATGCCTGAACGCCACCTCCTGCCGATCCCCCTGCCCCGTGGTCGCACCGGCAACACCGGCCACCTCACCGTCTACTTCTCCCCCCGCCTCCGGGAGAAGGGCCCACTCTCCGGCTACCCCGACTGGCGTCAGTGGGCGACCACCGTCAACGCCCTGACCCTCCGGGTGGTGGTCGACGGAGTGCTGACGACGCCGACCCGCGTCACGCCCGGCGCCGAGCCTGCGCTGTGGAACGCGGTGTTCGCCCCGAACACGCCGGTGAAGGCCCACCGGCCGACCGACTGGACAGCGACACCGCTGGAGACGATGCCGGTGAGCGACTTCTCCGAGGCGGTGCTCGCCCTCTACGCCCGGATCGCCGCTGACCACCCCGACGCCCCACCGACCGGCGACAACCTGCTGGCTCTGCCCGAGGCGCTGTTCCTCGCCGACCCGGACGGCCCGCTGACCGAGGCCGTCGACCACGTCCGTCCGATGACCGGGGACCGGCTGGAGGAGGCACGCGACCCGGAGTGGGACTTCCACGAGCTGATCAGCCTGCTCGGCCATCACCCGGAGCTGCTCCGGTACCTCGGCATCGCGGTCGACCTCCAGGTCGCCCTGCCGGCCAACCCGACCACGGTGGTCGTGCGCACGAACTACGAGAACATGTTCGGCGCCGACGCCCACGAGGTGTCCGTCGCGATGGCGACGACCCCTGCGTTCCTGGCCAAGCCGAATCCGGATCCGGAGTTCACCGAGCAGATCGACGGGTTCCTGCGGCTGCGGACGCAGAAGGCGTTCCTGTCGATCATGGACATCCACTCCACCGCCGCCCGGCTCCAAGGTCTCGACGGCCGGCTGCCCGACCACCCCGGCACCCTGCCTGCGCTGACCACCCGGGCCCTGACGCTGGTCCGGCCCGACCTGCTGGCCGCGTTCAAGAACCGCAACGAGCGCCAGGGCGAGCTGGAGAAGCAGGTCAAGGCCGAGCTGGGCGGCGGTGCGCCGGTCCAGGTCTTCGCCGAGGACGTCTCCGTCGGCCTGCGCATCGACGTGCTCGCCGACGACGTGTGGCGCAGCCTGTTCCAGCGCCGAACCGACACCGACGGTTACCACTTCCCCCGCGACCCCGCCCTGGACCGGGTGCCGAAGCCGGACGAGGCGTGGGTGACCACGCAGCTCGTCACCGAGCTGATCGAGAACATCCCCGACGCCAACGAGGACCGGGACGACCCGATCGAGCGGCCCGCGCTCCGCCGCCTCGACGACCAGCTCTACCGCTGGGACGGTTGGAGCGGCGCGGTCCGGCCGCCCGGGGGCGCGGTCGACGGTGCCACCGGAAAAGTCGCCGAGCTCGATGCGGACGAACCTCGACTGACCGACCCGGTGCAGTTCAGCGCCGGCTACGGGCTGGTGCCGGCCACGCTCCCCCGCCTCCGTTTCGGCGAGAGGTACGCGATGCGGGCCCGCTGCGTCGACCTGGCCGGGAACTCACCGGCGCTGGCCGCACCCACCCCACCGGGCGCCGACACGGTCGGTGAGACGTTCGGCCGGTTGGAGCCGATCGCCGCCCCGTTCGTGGTGCGGCGGGCGGAACGGCCGGTGCCCGGCGTCGGGGACGAGGCCGTCACGCTGGTGCTACGCAGCGACTACGACCTCGACGACAGCACCGTCGCACCCGCCGAACGGCTGCTGTTCCCGGGGCGGGTCGGACAGGACCTCTGCGAACTGCACGGCGAGCCGAAGGGCGGCGCCGATCCGGCGAGCTACCAGGTCATCGCCGACCGCGACGCTCGCGCACCGCACGACGGGTGGACCCGCGATCCGGTGACGGGCGAGCCGATCGCCGCCGGGGACGCTGCTCAGCAGATCGCCTACCTCTCCGATCCGCTGGTCAGCCGCTTGCGCGCGTTCCACCACGGTCAGCGCAAGGAGTTCCACTCGACGGTCGAGGGCACCTGGCCCGCCGTGACCTCGTCCAGGGTGGAGGCGGTGGCCGGCACGACCGGCACCGACGTCAACCCGGACGACGACACCGACCTGCGTTTCTCGGTGGCGAAGGCCGACATCTGGACCGTCGACCTCAGCTACGCCCCGCGCGCCGGCGAGGTCGAGAAGCTGGGTCTGTGGCACCAGCTCACCCCGGCGGACCAGACTGCGCTGCGATCCACCATCGAGGACGGTGGGCACTGGATGTTCTCGGCCCGTCGGCCGGTGCAGCTGGTGCACGCGGTGCGGCGTCCGTTGCTCGCGCCCCGGGTCCTCGACTGGACCGGCGTCCGGACCGACGACTCCACCGCCGTCACGATCACCGCCGACGTCGAGGTGGAACGGCGCTCGACCGAACGATTCACGCTGGCCGCCCGGTGGACGGACCTGGTCGACGACCTGACCCAGCCCGGCCCGGCGCCCCGGCCCGGCGGCGCAGCCCTCGGACGGTTCCTGACCCCGCGCGCGGTCGGTACCGAGTTCGACGTCGTGGCGCACCGGGCCGAGTTGGGCGACACGAAGCGACACCTCGCCCTCATCGAGCTCGAGGCGTTCAGCAGCTTCAGTGCCTACTTCACCGAGGAGCGCTCGGTGACGGTGGCGACCAACTCCGTCCTGGTGGATCGCCGCGGCTTCGCCGGCGGCACGGTCAAGGTACGGGCCGCGGACGGACGTAAGGCCCGGCTCGGCCCCGACTACACCGTCGACGCGGCCAGGGGCACGATCACCCGGACACCCAGGGGCGATCTGACGGTCGGCGAGCTCGTCACCGTCCGGTACGTGCCCCTTCCGGTCAGCCGGAGCAGCGGTGAGCACCCGGCGTTCGAGGTGCTGTTCCTCAACACCGCGACGCCACCGCCGCCGGTCGTGGCCGACGTGGTACCCGCGTTCGCCCGATCCAGGAGGCCGGTCGTGGACGGCGAGGACGTGACCCACGACGGCACCGTGGTGCGGCTCTACCTGGAGCGGCCGTGGAACGTGACCGGTGACGGCGAGAGCCTCGCCGTGCTGGTCGAGCGGACTCCGGGAGCGGCACCGGCCGCGACGTGCGTCGGCCGGGACCCGATCGTCGGCCCCGACGACGCGACCACCGCCCTGTCGGCCGCCTCGTTCCCGAGGGCGACCCGGACCGTCGACGCCGGCGACGGGGTGCACGACCTCGCTCTGCACGCCGTCGCGTACGACGAGGGAAGCCGACGGTGGTACGCCGACATCGCCGTCGCCACCGGGCTGTACCGGCCGTTCCTGCGGTTGGAGGTGGCCCGCTACCAGGCCGACTCGGTGCCCGGTAAGAGCCTCAGCAGCCCGGTCACGGTGGAGCCCGTCCGGCTCGGCGTCGGGCGGTCGGTGTCGGTACGGGCGGTCGGCGACAGCTACGACGTCGTCGTGACCGGGGTCGAGCACGGCGGTGTCCCCTCCGAGGGCAGGAACCCGTCGTTGGTAGCGAACGAACTGGTCGTCGTCCATCAGCAGGCCGACCCGGCCATCGCCGACGAGGACCTCCGCTGGCTCACCGACGTGCAGTCGGTCGTGCTGACCCGGTCGGCGGACCAGACCGGAAGCACGTGGTCCGGACGGGTCGCCGTCGCCCCGTCCGCGACGCCCCAGCGGTTCGTGATCGAGGAGCTGGAGCCAGCGCTGGTCGGCGCTGCTGACGCCGTCGTCACCGGCCGCGTCGTCTACACCGAGGTCGTCGCCCTCCCGGCCGGCTGACGTCCGCGCGCCCGAGCTGTGCCCGGCCCACCGGCCGGGCACAGCTCACTCGGCCTGCGGGCTCGTGCACTCTGTCGTCCGCGGAACGGACGAGCGGACCCGCCGGTGGTTAGCGTGAGACGACGAGAGGGCTGGAGGGCGGCATGGCGCGGCGGATCACCGTTCCGGTGCTCGGTGCTGCCGTGGCGATCCTGGCGTTCCCCGGCGTCGCCTCGGCGCACGGGACCACCGGCACTGGCCCGACGACGGCGAGCTTCTTCCGGTCGGGCGTCGAGCACATGCTGCTCGGCTGGGATCACCTGCTGTTCGTCGCCGGTGTGCTGATCCTCGCGGCCGACGCGCGGCGGGCCGCGAAGCTCATCTCGGTGTTCGCCCTCGGGCACAGCGCGACGCTGATTCTGGCCACGCTCGCCGGCTGGCGGGTCGACGCGGCGCTGGCCGACGCGGTGATCGCGCTGAGCGTCGTGTTCGTCGGAGCCGTCGGGCTACGCGGCCGTCCCCGGCGCTGGCGCTGGTTCGCCGCCGCCGTCCTCGGCTTCGGCCTGATCCACGGGCTCGGCCTCGCCACCCGGCTGCAGGAACTCGGATTGCCCCGCGAGGGCCTGCTCCCCCGGGTGCTGCTGTTCAACCTCGGTGTCGAGGTCGGCCAGTTGGTCGCGATCGCCGTTCTGGTCGGAATCGGCCTGGTGGGGCGCCGGGTCACACGCTGGACGGCGCGGTGGGAGCCGATCAGCCAGATCGTGCTGATCGCCGCCGGGCTGGTGGCGGTCTGGCTGATCGCCGTCTCCTGGGTCGACCAGCGGAACGCCGGAGCCGCGTTCGCCGCCAGCGACTGCCGGCTGGGCGACCGCACCGAGCTACTCTGGGCGGCTCCGGCCGCAGCGGTCCCGAAACCCTTCTACGGTCCGGACGAGACCGCGCCGGACGACGCGTTCGCCTACGTCCTCACCGAGGGCTACGTCGTCGTCGTGTACAGCCCACGGCTCTCCGAGCGCCACGTCGAACGTCTACGGGACTTCATCGGCGCCCGGGACCGGATCGCGGCCGGGGCCGCACCGGGCCAGACCCAACCGCTGAAGGCCGTCACCAGCTACGGAACCCTGACCTGTCCCCGGTTCGACCTGGCGTCGCTGGGCTACTTCGTCGATCGCTGGGCGAGCGACCCACGCTCCCGGCCTTTCCAGTGAACTCCGGCCGGCCACCGCTTGGCGCGGCGGACGATCGTGCTGCACCATGACCCAATCCCGGCCGCACTCAGTGTGAGGACACCCCACCCATGTCCGCCGTCGCGTCGCCCCGTCGCGGTGATCGCGGTCGCACCGGCCGCCTCGTCGCGGTGATCGCCGTCTGGCTGCTCAGCGGGTTGCTGGTCACCGGCTGGCACGGCACCGCGCAGGCGGCTCCGCGTCTGGAGTCCAGCACCCCGGAACGGGACGAGTCCATCCCGGCCGGCGGGCCGGTGGAGGTCGTGCTGCGCTTCGACGAGACCCTGCGCACCGAGGGCGCCAGTCTGGTGCTGCTCGACGAGGACGGACACCGGCGGATGACGGCGACCGTCCACGTCGACGGAGCGACCCTCGACGGGTTGATGCCCGAGGTGCCACCCGGCGACTACCGGGCCAGTTACCGCGCCACCACGACCTCGGGGGACGAAGTGAGCGGCACGCTCCCTTTCTCCATCTCCGCCCCGGCCCTGTCGCTGCTCGGGATGGAGGTTCCTCGGTGGGCACCGACGGCCCTGATCGTGCTGTTCGTGGGCCTCGCGGGCGTGACGGTGATCGCGATCATGGCTACGGCCTCGCGCCGCTGAGACCGATCACTCGTCGGACCGGTCGCTCGCCGGCGCCTGGGCGGCGACGGCGCGGGTCAGCATCTCGTCGGCCGCTGCTTCGGTCAGACCCGCCTCGAGGAGCAAAGCCCGGGTGTGCTGCCCGAGCGCCGGAACGTCACTCATCCGGGCCTCCACGTCCGCGAACGTCGCCGGCGGCAGCAGAGCCGGAACACGTGCGTGCTCCGTGCCGATCGTCCGCCACCGATCACGCTCGCGCAGCTGCGGATGCGTCAGGACCTCGCTCAGCTCACGGACCTCGGCCGCCGGGACGCCGGCCGCCGCGAGGCGCGCGTCCAGCTCCGCGGTCGACCAGCGCGCGGTCTCTGCGGCCACCAGCGCGTCGCACTCCGCTCGGTGCCGCACCCGGTCCACGTTGGTGACGAACCGGGGGTCGTCGGCCAGCTCGGGGACGCCGAGCACGCCGGTCACGAGCGCACGCCAGCCGGCGTCGTTCTGCACCCCGATCAGGATCTGACCGTCCCGCGTCGGGTAGGCGTCGTAGGGTGCGATCGCGCCGTGGCTCAGCCCCATTCGCGTCGGCTGTTCGCCGGTGTGCATCGACGTGTAGAGCGGATAGCCCATCCACTCGACGGTGGCCTCGAGCATCGATACCTCAACGGTCGCGCCCTCCCCGGTCCGGGCGCGGCGCAGCAACGCGGCCAGGACGGACTGTGCGCAGTACATGCCTGCCGCTATGTCCGCGGTCGGTATCCCGGTCTTGACCGGCGTCGCGGGCGTGCCGGTGATCGAGACCAGGCCGGCCTCCGCCTGGACCAGCATGTCGTAGGCCTTGCGCTGCTCGTACGGGCCGCCGGCCCCGTACCCGGAGAGGTTGACCACGACCAACTCCGGACGCTCCGCCCGGAGTTCGACGGAGCCCAGGCCGAGTCGCGCGGCCGCGCCCGGCGCCAGGTTCTGGACGAAGACGTCCGCGCGGTCCACCAGCCGCCGGACGATCCGGCGACCCTCGTCGGTCTTGAGGTCGACGGCCAGCGACTCCTTGCCCCGGTTGAGCCAGACGAAGTGCGCGCCGGTGCCGTGGACGACGTGGTCGTAGTCCCGGGCGAAGTCGCCGCGCCCTACCCGCTCCACCTTGATGACCCGGGCGCCGAGGTCGGCGAGATTCCGGGTGGCCAACGGCGCGGCCACGGCCTGCTCCAGCGCGACGACCGTGACGCCGTCCAACGGTTGGCTCATGCTCCGCCGTTCGGAATCGGCTCGGCCTCGGTGCGCGGCGGGTCGTCGCTCACGACGGAAGCCCCACGATGAGGTCGATCTCCACGGTGGCGCCGACGGCGAGCCCGGTCGAGCCGACACACGTCCGGCTCGGAAGCGGGCCGGTGAACCACGTGACGTACTCGGCGTTGAACCGATCGAAGTCCGAGAAGTCCGTCAGGTACACGCGCACCATCAGCGCGTCGTCGAGGGTCGCATCGAAGTGCGCGAGCACCGCGGCGAGGTTCCGGAACACCTGCTTCGTCTGCGCGACCACGTCACCGGCCACGAGCTCGCCGGTCGCCGGGTCGGTGGGCATCTGGCCGGTCACGTAGAGCGTGTCGCCCCACCGCACCGCATGCGAGAACGGCGCGACGCCGGGCGGCACGCCGGTGGACGGGTCGAACGTGTAGGCGATGCGTTTCGGCATGGTCAGACCTCCGCGACGGGCATGGCGTCGGAGGCCAGGACCTCCAGGATTTGCTCTCCGTACCGGGCCAGTTTCGTCTCGCCGACGCCGCTGACGTTGCCCAGCGCGGCCAACGTCGCCGGCGCTTCGGTGGCGACCTGGCGCAGCGTCGCGTCGTGGAAGATCACGTAGGCGGGCACCCCTTGCTCCTTGGCCGCCGCCGCGCGCCACGTCCGCAGGCGCTCGAACACCGCCTGCGCCTCGGCACTCAAGTCGACCGCCGGCCGCCCCTTCGCCCCACCGGTGCGGGACGCGGAGCGCTTCGGCTTCTCGGGCTCGCGTCGCATCATCACCTTGCGCTGCCCGCCGAGCACCGGACCGCTGCTCTCGGTGAGCGCGAGGACGCCGTACTCGCCCCCGACCGCGAGCAGCCCCTGGGCCAGGAGTTGGCGGACGACGCCGCGCCACTGCGGCTCGCTCAGGTCCTCACCGATCCCGAAGACCGAGAGCTCGTCGTGGCGGAAGCGGGTGACCTTCTCGGTGCGACGCCCGAGCAGGATGTCGATGGCCTGACCGGCGCCGAACTTCTGCCCGCGCTCGCGGTCGAGGCGCACCACGGTCGAGAGCAGCTTCTGGGCCGGGACCGTGCCGTCCCACGACTCCGGAGGCTCCAGGCAGGTGTCGCAGTTGCCGCACGCCCCGCTCTCCTGACCGAAATACGCGAGCACCTGGGAGCGGCGGCACTCGACCGTCTCGCAGAGCGCCAGCATCGCGTCGAGGTGTGCCGCCAGCAGCCGCCGGTGCGCGAGGTCGCCTTCCGAGCCGTCGATCAGCTTCCGCTGCTGGACGACGTCCTGCAGCCCGTACGCGAGCCACGCGGTCGACGGCAGGCCGTCCCGCCCGGCGCGCCCGGTCTCCTGGTAGTAGCCCTCGACCGACTTCGGGAGGTCGAGGTGGGCGACGAATCGGACATCGGGCTTGTCGATGCCCATTCCGAACGCGATCGTCGCGACCATCACCAGCCCGTCTTCCCGGAGGAACCGGGCCTGGTTGGCCGCGCGCGTCCGGGAGTCGAGACCGGCGTGGTACGGCAGCGCGGGGATGCCCTGGGTGACCAGGAAGTCCGCGACCTTCTCGACCGACGACCGGGACAGGCAGTAAACGATGCCGGCGTCACCCGAATGCTCGGTGCGCAGCAGGTCGAGCAACTGCTTGCGCGGCTCGGCCTTGGGCACGATCCGGTAGCGGATGTTCGGCCGGTCGAAGCTCGCGACGAAGTGCCGGGCGTCGTCGAGCTTCAGGCGGGTGGCGATGTCGGCCCGCGTCCGCGAGGTCGCGGTCGCGGTCAGCGCGATCCGGGGCACGTCCGGCCACCGCTCGTGCAGCATCGACAGCGCCAGGTAGTCGGGGCGGAAGTCGTGCCCCCACTGGGAGACGCAGTGCGCCTCGTCGATGGCGAACAGCGAGATCCGGCCGCGCTCCAGCAACCGCATCGTGCGGGACTCGCCGCCGGCCAGCGCCTCCGGCGCCAGGTAGAGCAGGTCGAGTTCACCGGCGACGAACGCCTTCTCGACGGCGCGGCGATCCTCGAACTCCTGGCTCGAGTTGAGGAAGCCGGCCCGCACACCGAGCGCGGTCAACGCGTCGACCTGGTCCTGCATCAGGGCGATCAACGGAGAGATGACCACGCCGACGCCGCCCCGCACCAACGCGGGAATCTGGTAGCAGAGCGACTTGCCGCCACCGGTCGGCATCAGCACCAGGGCGTCGCCGCCGCCGACCAGGTGCTCGATGATCTCCTGCTGCTCGCCGCGGAACGCGTCGTAGCCGAAGACCCGGCGCAGCACGTCCAATGCGTTCGTCGGCTCGTCCACGGGCTCGATCCTAGGAGTCACCACCGACAGGTTCGGCCCGGCGCAGACATCCGCTCCGTTCCCGCAGGCCTCACGACCCCCGCGGGTCGGTCGCCGACGCCTGCCGCGACGTCCGGATCACCAGTGCCACGGGTTCTCCACCCGGTTCGAGGACGCGGCACTCCAGATCGAGCGGTGCGCCGCCGCCGTGCCCAGCCGACGCTGGAGCGCGCCGTCACGCCGACAGCGGCCGACCCCGACCGCAACGACCCGCGGGTTGGTGTTCCACCGGGCGCTCACCGTGAGCGGCTGCCCTCCGCTTCCGTCGCGGTCCGGGAGGAGCACGCTGCCGGCGACGAAACCCCGGACGCGGACCGCGGCACGGTCGTAGATCGGGAACGCGACGGTGCCGTGCAAGTAGTGCGGCTGTTCCGGACCGAACCGATCCCACGCGACCCGGACCGATCCGACCGGCGTGCCGAGGACCAACCCCGCCGGCGTCAGCCCGGCGTACGGCCGCGGACGCCCGAGCCAGGCCGAGACCGCCTGCACCGCACCGAACACGGTGAGTACGGCGGCCGTCCCGGTCGCGGCCACCACGAGCACCATCCGCCACGCGGAGTCCGGCTGTACCGCTCCGACGATCCAGTCCCGCACACCGCCGAGGAAGAACGTCGGAAGAAGCACCCACCCGACCACCACGGCCGGATAGGCGTAGGGAAGCGCGTACAAGCCGTCGCCTCCGACCAGGGTGAGGCGGGGCGGCAGCGCGTCGCGCCGTTCCCGGGCGAGCCATCCGCACACGGTGATCAGCCCAGTCCCGAGGACCGAGAGCGCGCCGCGTAACCGCGGGTCGCCGCCGGCGAGCGCCCAGACCACCACCCCGGCGGACACCACGAGAAGCGTTCGGAGGCCGGAGAGCCGGAGACCGGAGAGCACCCTCGGTGCGGCCTCCGGCCGCACGGCGAAGTAGGCGTCCTCACCGGCGTCCGACTCAGCGGGGTCCGAGGCATCGTCCGCCCGCGGCCGCCGAGACATACCGCGACCGTACCGGTTGTCGCCGCCTTGCAGACTCGCCTTCATGACGACGTACCACGAGGTGGCCACCCGCTTGATCGAGCTGGGCCTGCTGTCGGAGGCGAAAGCCGAGGAGGTGCTGGCTGACCGGGACGGTGCGGTGGACGGCGAAGGCCTGCTCTGGGCCTTCGAGGAGTTCGGGGTTGCCTTTCACCTCACGATGGAACAGAAGGTCGGCAGCGGCCTCGAGGCGCACGAGCGGGGGTACCGGGACTGGCTCGAGTACACGGCCGGGTTCACCAGAGGCGCGGTGGTGATCGAGGACGTCGTGTTGATCCAGCCGGACGCCGACCACGCGTTCCTCCATTTCCGGACGAACGGCCGGACTTGCTGGTGGAGCATCGAGACGGAGTTCCTGGAGTCGAAGTATCTCGACGCGATGCCACTGCTCAACCTCTCCGACTACGAGCCGGGTGGCGACGACCCGCGCGAGTTCTACGAGATCTCGCTCCACGGCACGACCACCGGCTACCACGTGCTGGTCGACGACGCGCAGGGGCACGGCCTCGCGCGCACCTACGATCTCCAGCTACCCGGGCTGACCACCCCGTACGAGACGCCGGCCACGGCGCCCGCGTCGGAACCCAGAAAATCGGTGGAGGACTGGCTCGCCGAGACGGCAGCCACGCTCCCCGCGCTCCGGGCGGAGCTGCCGCGGTGGGCGCCGGACCCCGTCGAGGCGCTCGAGCGGCTCGTGCTCGATCGGTTCGCCGACAAGGACGCGTATCGGGCCGCCGAAGACAGTCCGTTCGTGAACGCGGCCGCCCGCTTCCTGGGCGAGGAATTCCATCGGCTGGCCCCGAGCCACTGGACCACCGACCTGCATCCCCGATGGTTCAGGCTGGCCTTCGACGACGTCCCGTTCGAGTTCCAGTCCGACGGATGCCCGTTCCGCACCCTCTGGTGGTTCGTCGAGGAACGTCGGCCGGGGACGCTTCGCGCCGAGGTCGCCCGGTTCCAGGCGTCTTACGACCGGTACCTGCGAGTCCTCGCCGAAGTGGAGCGCCGGCTGGCGTCCCGCTGAACACGAGACACTAGCGGCGCCGACGGGCCAGGAGGCGTAGCTGCGTGATCCGCGCCGTTGCGACGACCATGGTCAGTATCGCCGCACCGACGGCGGCGATCAGCAGCGCCAGAGCCAACGGCACGTCCCCGTCCCAGCCCAAGAAGCTGATCTGCGTGCTGCGGGTGTTCTGCAGCATGAAGACGATCAGCACCACCAGCAGCAGTGCGGACGCACAGATGCCGAGCCAGACCGTTCCGATGCGGGAGGGAGGCACCCGGCCCGTCGCCGACGCGGCGGGAGCGACATCCGGATCCTGCGGCGCGGGCGGGCGCGGTGGGGAAACGGCGTGCAGCGGGTCGGTGGACATGTCACATCACCCTGTGCGGCGAGCCGGCGTGGCAGGCACCTCGGAGTGGGATGTCGTCGATCCCGGACCACTCCACCATACGCCTGTTCGGCTGCGGTCGGACGTCGCCGCCGCGCCGGGCCGAGAAACCGCATCCGACCGAGGTGAGTCGCGCGGCAGTGGGTAAGTCCCCCCATGACGGCTCCACCACCGTGCCGTCCCACCCGTCCGCCGCACGGACGGCCCGTCCTCAAGGCAGGAGCAGCGTCGGTGGAGGTATCTCCTCTGGTTTGGGGCCTGACGATCGCTGGAATCGTCGGACTCCTGGTCTTCGACTTCGTCTTCCACGTCCGCAAGGCCCACGTACCCACGCTCCGTGAGGCGACTCTCTGGTCGGCGCTCTACGTCGGCCTGGCGGTGCTCTTCGGCCTGGGCGTCCTCGTGCTCGCCGGCACGCCAGCGGGGTCGGAGTATTTCGCCGGTTACGTCACCGAGAAAGCCCTCTCGATCGACAACCTCTTCGTGTTCCTCATCCTCATGACCAGCTTCCGCGTTCCCCGCGAGGATCAACAGAAGGTGTTGTTGTTCGGCATCGTGTTCTCGCTCGTCGCGCGCACCGGGTTCATCTTTCTCGGCTCCGCGCTGATCAATTCCTTCGCCTGGGTCTTCTATCTGTTCGGGCTGATCCTGCTGCTCACCGCCGGAAACATGCTCAAACCCACGGACGGCGAGTCACGCACGGCGGACAACATCGTGGTCCGGCTCGGCCGCAAGATCTTCCACACCACCGACTACTTCGACGGGGACAAGCTGTTCACCGTCCACGAGGGCAAGCGGGCGATGACCCCGATGCTGTTCGTGATGCTGGCCATCGGCGGCACCGACATCCTCTTCGCTCTCGACTCGATCCCGGCGATCTTCGGGCTCACGCAGAGCACGTTCATCGTCTTCACCGCCACCGCCTTCTCCCTGCTGGGCCTGCGGCAACTGTTCTTCCTCATCGACGGCTTGCTGGAACGCCTCATCTACCTCTCGTACGGCCTCGCCGCCATCCTGGGGTTCATCGGCATCAAGCTGATCCTGCACGCACTGCACGAGAACAACGTGCCGTTCATCAACGACGGCAAGCCGGTCCCGGTGGTGGAGATCAGCACCGGGCTGTCCCTGAGCGTCATCATCGGAGTTCTGACGCTGACGATCGTGGCGTCCCTGCTCAGCCGGGCGGGCAAGGCCCGCACGGCGATCGCCGGCGCCCGCCGGCACGCCACGTCGTATCTGGACGCCGAGTACACCGTGGACCCGGCCGAGCGCGAGCGGATCTTCCGGCTGCTGCTGAGCGAGCGCGACCAGATCGTCGCCCTCGGTCCCAAGTACCGGCAGGAGGTTCGCGACGAGCCTGCCCTGATGGCCCTCCTCGAACGGGCGCGCGAAAGCCACGACGCCGCGGTCGCCCGAGGAGAGGCACCACCGGCAGGCCCGTCCAAGATCCTGCCGCGCCGATGACGGTGCGCCCGCCCTACTCGCGCATGCCGGCCAGGTCCACGGCGCGGGTACGCAGCGCGGTCCGGACCGGCAGCACCACACCGAGCAGGGCCAGCACCGCACTGATCACCACGACCACCGTTACCGGTGCCCACGGCACCACGACCGGCGTGCTGCCCACGAGCTGCGTCAGGGCGACGTTCTGCGCGGCGGTCAACGAGGGCAGGAGGTTGAACGACTGGAACACGAACCCGACCCGTTCGCGCCGGAGCAGCGTCAGGGCGGTCTCGTCCAGTCCGGTCAGGTCGTGACCGGCCACGAACACCCGGCCACTCGTCGGCCGGTCGAGCCCGGCCGCGCACTGCAACGTCGACTTCCCCGAACCGGACGGTCCCATGACGGCGGTGAAGGACCCGGCGGTGAACGTCAGGGACACCTCGCGCAGGGCGTCGACGGAGCTGTCACCGGAGCCGTAGGTCTTGCTGACCGTCTCCAGACGCACGGCCTCAGCCATGAGTCCCGTTCCGGTGCGCAGTGTGTCCGGGAGCCGGGAGCAGTCTCGTCCCGGGGGGATCGAGCAATGTGCCGAGTGCCCGCGGGTACTGGGCCGCCAGGTCCGGGTCGCAACAGGCCCGTTCACACCAAGCTACTTGGTGGACACGTCCACGGGCGAGGGCGCTGGTGCCGTGGCGTCGAGGGTGGACAATGCGCTCGTGGCGTTGCTCGCGGAGATCGGCGCGTGGGTAGCTGCGCTCGCGTTGATCGGCGTCGCGGTCGTGGAGGGCGGGCGGGACGCGCGGCGAGCCCGAGCGCGACGCCGCTCCGTCGTCGACGGCAGAGAGGTGCGGTACGGCTCGGCCACCAGCTACCGCCCGCGGTCCGGGCTGTGGAGCGGTCTGCTGTTCGTCTGGGTCGGCTCCAACATCGCGGCAGTCCTGTTGTTCGTCGGCCTGTTCCCGCCGGAGTGGCGGGCCACCGCGACCACGGCGATCGTCGTCCTGGTCGTTCTCGCTTACCTCGTGGCTCTGCGCTTCCTGCTCGACTACGCCCGCACCGAGGTGGTCGAAGGGCGCGTCCTGGAACGGAGAATCCTCTACAGCGGCGAGGACGACGCGACCAAGCACCACTGGATCGCCGTCGACGACGGCCGCCCGGGCCGGATCGCCGGTACGCCGGTCAGCCCGGCGGATTACGCGCGCGTGGTGGCCGGAGCGCGGATCCGGCTGCACCGGACCCCCCGTGGACGCCGGGTGAAGAGGCTGGAGGTCCTCGAGCTCCCCCGCTCGGCGAACGCGTCCGCCGGCGAGGCGGCCTGCCTGATCACGCCGGCCCAGGCGGCCCGGGCGCTGGGATCGCCGGTCGAGTTCGTCCCGGTCGCGTCGGACGTACCGAACACCCGCCGGTGCGTCTACGTCCCGCCGGGTACCCGAGTGACCAACGGGACCGTTCCGTCACCGGCGCTGCACGTGACCGAGGCGTTCGACCCGGACGCGGCCAACGAGATCGCCCGCCGCGCCACCGCGGGCGGCAAGCGCGCCTGGCACCACGGCAACCGTGGCGTCTTCCAGACCGGCATGACCTACATCCTGACCTGGGGCAACGGCGCGTTGCTGCTCCGTGGCCAGGTGGACGTCGCCGACGTGGGCGAGGTCAGCCGTCTGGCACACAGCCTCAACCCGCCGGGCCCCGATCCCCCGTGACCGCCCGATCGTCGGGGTCCGCGGTGGCCCGCGAGCGCGGCAGCTCCATGCGTACCCGTGCGCCGCCGGTGGTTGAGGTTCCGGCACTCACCCGTCCACCGTGCGCCTCGACGACGGCGGCGACGATCGAGAGCCCGAGCCCCGAGCCCCCGTCGGTGGCCGAACGGGCGGCCTCGGCGCCCCGGAAGAACCGTTCGAACACCCGCTCGCGCAGTTCGGAAGAGATACCCGGACCCGCGTCGGACACCTCCACCACGGCCGTGGCGTGCTCGGTCGTCACCCGGACCGTCGCCGGTGTGCCCGGCGGCGTGTGCAGGCGGACGTTCGCGAGCAGGTTGTCGAGCACCTGACGCAGCCGTGCCGAGTCGCCCTCGACCAGCACCGCGCCGTCCGCCTCGACGATGATCGCCCGGTCGGCGTCGACCGCGCCGGCGTCGGCGACCGAACGATCGACCAGCGCGACCAGGTCCACCGGCTCGCGGCCGAGCGGGCGGCCCTGGTCGAGCCGGGCCAGGAGCAACAGCTCGTCGACCAGATGCCCCATCCGAGTCGCCTCCGACTCGATCCGGAGCAGGACGTCCGCCAGGTCGGCCGGGCGGCTGGACGCACCGCGGCGGAACAGCTCGGCGTAGCCCCGCACGGTCGCGATCGGTGTCCGTAGCTCGTGCGACGCGTCCGCGACGAACCGCCGGAGCCGCTCCTCCGAGCGTCTGCGTGCTTCGAACGCCGCCTCGACCTGGCCGAGCATCGCGTTCAGCGCCTGCCCCAGCCGCCCCACCTCCGTGCGGGCGTCGGCGGTGGGCACCCGGGACGTCAGGTCGCCTGCGCCGATGGCGGCGGCGGTCGCCTCGATCTCGTCCAGCGGACGCAGTGCCGAGCGCACCGTCCGCAGCGACAGCAACGCCAGCCCGATCAGCACCGCAGCACCGGTGATCAGCGCGGTGTTACGGACCCGTGCGGCGAACTCGTCGGCGACGTCGGTGCGCATCCCCAGCACCAGCACGGTGTCGCGTCCGTTCACGCGCGTGGCCAGCAGCCGCCAGTGCGGAGTCGAGCCTCGTTCGGCCAGCCGCGCACCACCGGGATCGTCCACGGTCGGCGCCGCCGGGCGCAGCTCGCTCGGCAGCTCGTCGTCGAGGTCCGGCTCGGCTCCGAACGCGACCGTGTCCACGACCCGCCCCTCGGCGTCCCGCAGCTGGTAGAACGACGGGACGTCGCCCGCCTCCGCCAACCGGGGCCACACCGGGCCGACGCGGTCCGCCGGCACGAGGTGGTCCAGCAGCTGCGCGTCCGACTGCCCGGTCGCGCGGTCCGCCTCGCGAGCGACCGCGGCCATCACGTCGTCGGTCTGATCGCTCCGGAGGTCCTGCAGCGCTCCGAAGATCGCGCCGACCATCACGAAGAGGCCCAACGTCACCATCGTCATCACGGTGAGGACCAGGCGAGCCCGCAGGGACATCAGGCGTCCGGCGTACGCACGTGGCCGGCGACCGCGTCCGGCATCCGGACCACGTAGCCGACTCGCGGGACCGTGTGGATCAGCGGCGGATCGAAGGCGTCGACCTTGCGCCGGAGGTAGGAGATGTACGTCTGCACGTTGCCGTCGTTGCCGCCGAAGTCGTACTCCCAGACGTGCGATCGGATCTGGCCCTTCGACAGCACGCGGCCGGCGTTCGCGACCAGCAGGTGCAGGAGCCGGAACTCGGTCGGGGTCAGGTCGATCACCTGGCCCTGGCGACGCACGACGTAAGCGCTGTCGTCGATCTCCAGATCGGCGAAGGTGAGCACGGCGCCGCTGCGGACCTGCTGGGCGCGGCGGAGCACCGCCCGGATCCGCGCCACCAGCTCCTCGATGCTGAACGGCTTCGTGACGTAATCGTCTCCACCGATGGACAGCCCGTTGACCTTGTCTTCCGTCGCGTCCCGCGCGGTCAGGAAGACCACCGGGGCCGTGCACCCACGCTGCCTCAGTTGACGGCACACGTCGATGCCGGAGAAGTCCGGCAGGACGACGTCGAGCACGATGAGGTGGGGATCGAAGTCTCCGACGGCCGCGACCGCGTCGCGCCCGTTGTACGCGACCTCGGTGCGGAAGTTCTCGTAGCGCAACGCGGTCGCCACGAGGTCGGCGAGATAGCGCTCGTCGTCCACCACCAGGATGCGAGGATCCGTCTTCACGACCCCAGTCTGGCCGAAACCGACCAGTTCGACCGTCGGGTCCACAGGTCCACAGAGTTTCCCCAGTCCGGCCCCAGAGCGGCTGAAGACCCGGCTGGTGCGCTGGTGCAATGGAGAGCTTCTCGAGAATGGTGCTGGGACACCGGCGCTTGATGACCGCGATGATCGCGCTCCTCCTCGCCATCGGCGGGGCGTCGATCGCACTGGTGCTTCCGTCGGTGTCGGAGCGCAACGAGTACCCCGGCCTGGACAGCTATCGGGCCAACCAGAAGATCGAGCAGGTGAGCGCCGCCGGCGGGTACGAGCGGCCGCTGGTTCCGGTGGTCACCCTGGCCGACGGCACGACGGTCGACTCACCGGGCGTCCGAGCCGCGCTCGACGCGGCGTTCGACCGTGCGGCCACGGTCGCCGGTGGTCGCACGGTCTCCTACGCCGACGCGGCCGACCCGGGCTTCGTCGGCGACGACGGCCGGGTGACGTTCGGCTTGGTGTACCCACCGACCGCCGAGGTGGGCGGCCTACCGGGGAGCGCGCTCGGCGAAGGCACCCAGATCCACGAGGCGCTCACCGACGCGATGACCGCGGAGCTGCCGCTGGGCAGCCGAGTGCAGGTGACCGGGCTCGACTCGCTCGCGACCGGCACCGACGCCGGCGGTCTGAACGTCCCGATCAAACTGGCGATCACGATCGTCGCGGCGCTGGCCGTGCTGATCTGGATCTTCCGGTCCTCGCTCGCGTTCGTGCCGCTGCTGGTGGCCTTCGTGGCCATTCCGATCTCGTTCCTCGGCCTGCTCGTGGTGAGCCCGTTCGTCACCATCCACGAGACCACGGTGATCATGCTGCCGTTGTTCGGCATCGGGATCGCGATCGACTACGCGCTGATCCTCGTGACCCGATGGCGGGAGGAGCACGCCCGTGACCAGGACGACGCCGAAGCGGTGCACCGTGCTATGGCCACCGCCGGCCACGCCGTCGTCTTCAGCAGTCTCGCGGTGGCCTTCGGCCTGGTGATGATGCTGGTCCTCCCGATTCCGCTGCTGCGCAGCCTCGGCGTCGGCGGCATGTTGGTGACGGCGTCCAGTGCGCTGGTGACGCTGGTGCTGCTGCCCGTGCTGCTCGAGCGCTACGGACGTCGGCTGCGCCGCAAGCGCGGCCTGGACGAGCGGGAGGAAGCGGCCAGCCGGACGTGGACCGGGTGGGCGCGGCTGGCCGTCCGGTTCCGCTGGCCGGCCGCGCTGGTGACCACGGCGATCCTGGGCGGCCTCTGCCTGATCGCCACCAACCTCAACCTCAACGTCCCGGTCACCGAGAACCTGAGCACGTCGGGGCCGGGCTATGACGCGCTGCTCACCCTGGACCGGGCCGACGTACCGCGCGGTGTGCTCACGTCGTTCGAGGTCTACGTCCCGCCGGGACAGGACGTCGCCGCGGTGTCCGACTCCCTCGCGGACGTCGACGGCGTGCACGCCGTCGCCACCTCACCGGCCAACCGGGACGGCTCGTCGATCCTCGCCGTCCTACCGGTCCACGAAGGCGGCGACCCGGCAGGCCGGGAGACGATCTCGCAGGTCGTGGCGACCGTTCCGGACGGGGTGATGGTCGGCGGCAACATCACCCAGCAGATCGAGTACCTGGACGCCACCTACTCGATGATCCCGTGGATGCTCGCCCTGGTGGCGCTGGTGACGTTCGTCGTGCTGGCGCGGGCGTTCCGCTCGCTGCTCATCCCGCTCAAGGCGATCGTGCTCAACCTGCTGTCGCTGGGCGCGGTGCTCGGCGCGATGGTGATCCTGTGGCAGTGGGGCTGGGGCACCGAGGCCGTGCTCGGAATCCAGCCGGACGGTTCGATCGGATCGTTCGTCCCGGTGACGATCTTCGCGTTCCTGTACGGACTGTCGATGGACTACGAGGTGTTCATCCTGTCCCGGATGCGGGAGGAGTACGACCGGACCGGCTCCACCCGGCGCGCCGTCGTCAACGGCGTGGGGCGCACCGGGCGCTTGGTGACCGCCGCGGCGCTGATCCTGTTCTTCTCGTTCGCCTCGATGGCCATGGGCGGCGAGCTGGACGTCTCGGTGTTCGCCACCGGCCTGGCGCTGGGCATTCTGATCGACGCCACGCTGATCCGGTCGGTACTGGTGCCGGCGACCGTGGCGATGATGGGCCGGTGGAACTGGTGGCTGCCGGTCTGGGCCGCCCGGATCCTCCGGGTGCCGCCGTCGCCGCTCGTCCCCGACCGGCCGGACGACGCGCCGACCGAATCGGAAGAACCCACCACCGACGCGCCGGTGCCGGCCGCGCTGCGCCATGGCTGATGCAGCAAAGGCCGTGGGGTGCCGCCCGGTTGTCGGGCGGCACCCCACGGCGGCTGCCTCGCCGGTGCGGTCAGGCGACCGGAGCGGACTCCGCCGCCCAGACGGTCGGCTCCCGGCCGGCCATGTACTCGTCCACGAACCGCGTCGAGTGCGTCGCTGCGACGAACGACGGATGGGTGACCAGCCGACGCAGCAGCGGGATCGTGGTGCGCACGCCGGGCCCCTCGACCACGAACTCGGCCAGCGCTCGTTCGGTCCGGGCGATCGCTTGCTCCCGGTCGGGCGCCCAGACGATCAGCTTCGCGATCAGCGAGTCGTAGGTCGGAGGCACCCGATCGCCCTCCCTGAACCCGGAGTCCACCCGGATGCCCGGCCCGCTCGGCGGCCGGAACCGTTCGAGCAGCCCGGGGGTCGGGCGGAAGCCGGCCTCGGTGTCCTCCGCGTTGACCCGGCACTCGATCGCGGCGCCCCGCGGCTCGATGTCGTCCTGGGTGAACGGCAGAGTGAGTCCCGCGGCGATGCGCAGCTGCTCGCGGACGAGGTCCACCCCGGTGCACACCTCGGTCACCGGGTGTTCCACCTGGATCCGGGCGTTGATCTCCATGAACGTGACGTCGCCCGCGGGCCCGACGAGCAGTTCCATCGTGCCGGCGCCGACGTAGCCGAGGTGCCGGGCGGCTCGCACCGCGTACTCGCCGACGGCGGCCCGGACCTCCTCGGGCAGCGCCGGAGCGGGCGACTCCTCCACCAGCTTCTGGTTGCGCCGCTGCAGCGAGCAGTCCCGTTCGCCCAGGTGCACCGCGGTGCCGTGCTCGTCGCAGAGCAGCTGGACCTCGACGTGCCGGGCGCTCGACACGAACCGTTCGAGGTAGACCGCGCCGTTGCCGAACACCTGCCGGGCGAACGCGCTGGTGCGCCGGAAGGTCTCGATCAGGTCGGCGGCGTGGTGCACGACCGCGATGCCCCGTCCGCCGCCCCCGGCGACCGCCTTGATCACCAGGGGGTACCCGATCCGGTCGGCGACCCGCTGGGCGTCGGATGCGGTGCGGACCGCCCCGTCGCTGCCGGGCAGCACCGGCAGACCGGCCGCGACCATCAATGCCCTGGCCTCGGCCTTGTCCCCGAGCGCGTGCATGACCGACGGCGACGGTCCGACGAATCCGATCCCCAGCTCGGCGCAGGCCTGCGCGAAGTCCGGGTCCTCGGAGAGGAACCCGTACCCGGGGTGGATCGCGTCCACCCCGTGCGCGACGGCGGCCTCCAGAATGCTCGGCGCGTAGAGGTAGCTCTGCCTGGCAGGGCCGGGGCCGATCGCCACCGCCGCGTCGGCGTACTCGACCACCGCGCTGTCCCGATCGACGGTCGAGTACACCGCGACGGTACGGATCCCCAGCTCACGACAGGTCCGGGCGATCCGCAGCGCGATCTCACCCCGGTTGGCGATCAGCACCGTCCCGATCGGACGCGGCCCGCTCAGCGTCACGGCGCGTCCACCCGGAGCGTGACGAGCGGCTGGCCGTACTCCACCGACGCGCCATCGGCGACGAGGACCTCGACGACCGTGCCGGCCTCGGTCGGGTGGATCGGGTTCATCAGCTTCATCGCCTCGACGATCCCGATCGTGTCACCCGGCGCCACTCGGTCACCCTCCCGGACGAACGGCGCGGCACCGGGCTCGGGCGCCTGGTAGAACGTGCCGACCAACGGCGCCACCACCTGGCTCAGCGAGGGATCGGCGACGGCAGGCGACGGATCGTCGGGCAGATCCGACGCTGCGCCGGACGACGGGGCGGGCACCGCCAGCGGCGCCGCCGCCGCACCCGAGGCCGCACCCGAGGCCCAGGTGACCTCGACCGAGCAGTCACCGCGACGCAGCGCGATGCTGGCCACCGGGCCCGGGATGGTCTTGACCAGGCTGCTGACCTCCTCGCGCAGTACCCGCAGCCCGTCGGCGTCGCTCGCCGGGCCCAGGAGCTCCTCCCGCTCAGTCATCGACGACCCCCAGTGCACGGAACCGGTTGTGGCGCTGGTCCCGGAGTTGGGCGGCCGACAGCGGCGCCATTCTGGCCAGGCCGCCGAGGATCGCGTCCTTGAGGCGGGCCGCGGCGGTGGCCGGATCGCTCTGCGTGCCGCCGTCGGGCTCGGGCACGACTCCGTCCACGATGCCGAGCCGCAGCTGTTCCGGGGCGGTCAGGCGCAGCGCCTCGGCCATTCGAGGGCCGTGGGAAGGGTCGCCGTAGAGAATCGTCGAGCAGCTCTCCGGGCTGATGACCGAGTAGCAGGCGTTGGAGAGCGCGAAGACCTGGTTCGCCGTGGCCAGCGCGAGGGCTCCTCCGCTACCGCCCTCCCCGATGACGACGCTCAGCACCGGCGTCTCCAGCCGTGCCATGCCGGCGATGCACTCGGCGATCGCCCAGGACTGTCCGTACCGCTCCGCGTCGATGCCCGGCGCCGCGCCCTGGGTGTCGACCAGCGTGACGACGGGGAGCCCGAGCCGCTCCGCGAGCCGCATCAGGCGCAGCGCCTTGCGGTAGCCGGCCGGACCGGCCATGCCGAAGTTCCTCGCCACCCGTTCGGCCGTGTCGTGCCCCTTCTGATGTCCCAGCAGGACGATCCGGTGCCCCGCGATCGAGGCCAGACCGCCGACGATCGCGGGGTCGTCGTCGCCCAGCCGGTCACCGTGCAGCTCCAGCCAGTCGTCACAGATGCGGCCGACGTAGTCGAGCGTGGTGGGCCGGCGGACGTCGCGAGCCAGCTGCAGCGTCTCGGCCGCCGATTCCCCCGTGTCGACCGCGGCCGGGTCGCCGACCACCACGTCGGGGTGGCCCAGGCAGGCGGTCGGGCGCCCGCCGGCCAGGTCGAGAACGCGACCGAGCAGTGAGCGCAACTCGCGCCGCGACTCGACCCGATCCAGCAGACCGGCACCCAGCAGGTACTCGGCCGTCTGGAAGCCCTCCGGCAGGCGCTCCCTGGTCGCGTTGGCGATCACCCGCGGCCCGGCGAAGCCGATGTGCGCGCCCTGCTCTCCGATCAGAACGTCGGCGAGCGTCGCGAACGAAGCCGTGACGCCGCCGAACGTCGGATCGGTCAGGATCGCGACACTCAGCACGCCGTCCTCGTGCAACCGCCGCATGGCCTGAGCGGTCTTGGCCATCTGCATGAGGGAGAGCGCGCCTTCCTGCATCCGCGCACCACCCGAGGCGACGACGAGGACGAGCGGCGTGCGGGAGCTCCGGGCGTCCTCGGCGGCACGGACGATCGCCTCCCCCACCGCGCTGCCCATGCTGCCGCCGAGGAACGAGAAGTCCATCACCGCGAGCACGACGTCGTGCCCGTCCACCTGGCCGAACCCGTAGCAGACGGCGTCCGGCCGCCCGCTCCGACGACGGGCGTCGTCCAACCGCTGCGGATAGGGGCGCGAGTCGACGAACCCGAGCGGGTCGCCGCCGACCGGCTGCCGCTCGGCCGGACGCCAGGAGCCCGGGTCGAGCAGCTGCTCGACCCGGTCGTCCACCCCGATCCGCAGGTGGTGCCCGCAGTCGGGGCAGACGTAGCGTTCCCTGACCAGCCGCCGGCCGTACAGCGTGGTGCGGCAGCTCGGGCACTGCTGCCACTCCGGCGCGGTGCGGGCGGACGGCGGGGCAGGTACCGGTATCGAGAGCGTCACGGCAGCTCGACCCCCGTCGCCTGCGTCCAGCTGTAGAACCGCGTCGCCATGGCGTCTTTCGGGCTCCGCCAGGTGGCCGGGTCGAACGGCGACACGAACGGGTCGAGTTCCCGGCTCAACCGCCGGAAGTCGTCCCGATCGCGGGCGGCCTCCATCGCCTCGTCGCTCGGCCCGGCGAACTCCACGGCATGGAAATAGAGGTCGTGATACGTGTACAGATCGCGCCGCACCACGCCCAGCGCGTGCGGCAGTTCGGTCTCGTCCGAGGCTGCGAAACGATCGGCGACGTCGTCGCGCCGGCCGGGCGTCAGGCGCGCCACGATCAGGATGCGGTCGGCCATGCACAGCTCCTAGCTATCGCGGATCGGCGGTCACCCCCGACGCTAGGGATCCGTGCGGTGGCCGTCTCCCGCCCGTGGCCCGACCGGACCCGCCTCCCGGAGGATCGCCGGTTCCTCCTGCGGGAGGACGTCCCCGGTCCACCAGGCCGTGCTCGTAGGCGTAGATCACCACGTGCGCCCGATCGCGCGCGCCGAGCTTGCGGTAGAGACTCTGCAGGTGGGACTTGATCGTGCTCTCGGCCAGGAAGAGCAGCTCCGCGATCTCCTCGTTGCTGTGTCCCTGAACGACGAGGTCCAGGACGTCGTGCTCCCGCTGCGTCAGCGCGACGCGGGGACGGGCCTGCGCCGTGCCCACCAGTGGACGTCTGGCGAACGCGCGCACCAATCGCCGCGTCGCCCGGGGAGAGAGCAGCGCCTCCCCGGCCGCGACCACCTGGATCGCCTCCACCACCTTCTCGGTCGGTGCGTCCTTGAGGACGAACCCGGCCGCGCCGGCTCGCAGGGCGTCGAAGAGCGTCTCGTCGTCGTCGTAGACGGTGAGGATGATGACCCCGGGTGCGTCCGGGCCCGCGGCGCAGATTCGCCGGGTCGCCTCCAGCCCGTCCATCCGCGGCATGTTGACGTCCATCAGCACCACGTCCGGACGTTGCCGACCGACTTGGTACACCGCGTCGGCACCGTCGACCGCCTCACCGATCACGTCGATCCCGCTCTCGCCGACGAACAGGGACCGCAATCCGCGCCGTACCAGCGGCTGGTCGTCGACGATCAGCAGCCGGACGTCGTCCGATCGGTCGCCGCTCACCAGTGCGGCCGCCGCACCGGCACCACGCACCCAGCCCGGTCGTGCGACGCAGCCCCCGCGGATGCGCCGTCCGACCCCCGTGTCCCGCGAAGCGGCAGCACGGCACGAATCCGGAATCGTTCGGCGTCCGCATCGGACACCGTGAGCCGACCGCCGAGCTCGGCCAGCCGTTCCCGCAGGTTGATCAGGCCGGCGCCGCTCCCGGCCACCTCCGGTACCCGTCGCGGCACGTCGTTGGTGAGGGTCAGAACCAGCTGGCTGCCGAACGCCACGTTCACCTGGACGGTTCCGGTGCCGTACTTGAGCGCATTGGTGGTTCCCTCCTGGAACACCCGGACCGCCGCGCGCCGCAGCGCGGGCGGTAGACGCGGTTCGCGGTTGATGCCGGTGAAGCAGACCCGGACGGCACCCGGTGGCAGCAGGTCGAGGATGCCGGCGATCTCCGTCGACAGGCGCTCCCCCACCGGCCGCTCGGCGACCGTCAGGCAGGACTCCGCGGCGGGCTCCGGGACCGGAACGATGCGCCGGAGGTCGCGCACCGCCACTCGGGCCAGTTCGTCGATGCTGCGCGCCGCCCCGGCGGCCACGTCGTCCGCAGCGAGCCGGCGTGCCTCTTCGCCGATCGCGACAAGTCGGGAATCGATGACGCTCTGCACCTCTTGCGCCATCCGCCGACGCGCCATTTCCACGGCGGCCTCCGCCTTTCGGCGACTCCTTTCACGTATCAACCAGACCAAACCGGAAGAAATACTTCGAATAGGAACTAGCGAGACGATCAGCACGTGCTTCTCTCCTCTCGATCCGGGCAAACCAGCGACGGCCCAAGTAGGGCCTCCCCAGATTGCGGAGGTCGTCGTGACGTAGCTGTGAATCCCCACTTTCACCCAGAGTTTTCACAGAGCGCGTCAGGTCAATTCAGCGAAACGCCGAGGAGGCCCGGGCGCTGAGCGCCCGGGCCGAGCAAGACGAATGCATCAATTGATGGTGCGGAATTGGTACACGGAGAGCTGTCGCCGATCCGACCTTCGGAGCGATCCGGCTCAGGCCGGGCCAGGTTCGTCACCTTCCCGGTCGGCCGGCGGACGCACCATGCGACGAAGATCCTCGGCCGCCAAGCGCGCCAGCTCGTCGATGTTCCGCGCGGCGCTACCGGAACGTTCGTCAGCCGCGAACCGGCGAGCCTGCAATCCGATGACCGCGAGGTGGTGGCCGATCACGTCGTGCAGCTCACGTGCTACGCGCCGGCGTTCGGCGTCGACCGCGACCGCCGCCGAGTGCTGTCTACTTCTACTTCCACTAGGCCTGAGGCCATCCAGACCCGAACTCGCGGCCACGGCAGAGAAAAACGTCAGGACCCCCATGATCACCTCCGCTGCCGCGACTCTAACAGCGGATTCACTGACAATTCCCACGACAATGTGGAAGATCACTCGACTCACGGTCCGTAATTGCCGAGCAAGCCATTACCACATGACGACGCCGACGGCACCGAAATATCGGTGCCGTCGGCATCTGAACGCGAAAGCTAAATAGAGCCCACTACAGCGGCCGCATTGAATCCACCGGTTCCGCGTGCGACGACCAGAATGCGACGCAGCGACACCTCACGGGGCGTGTCGACCAAATCGATGCCCAGCGTGCGAGTGTCCGGATCGACGTTGACCGTCGGCGGAATGACACCGTGGCGAATCGCGAGCGCAGCCCACGCCACGTCCAGCGCCGCGCCGCCCGAGCACAACCGACCGGTCAGGGTCTTCGGCACCGTCACCGGTACCCGCAACCCCTCCAGGCCTTCCCGGAGCGCGAGCAGCTCCGCCCGGTCGGCCTCGGGGTCACCCCAGCCGTCGGCGAAGACGACATCGATGTCCGCCGGACCGCACCCGGCGCGGCGCATCGCTTCCCGGACGGCTCTCGCCAGCTGCCGGTGATCCCCCGGTCCGTCCGTCGGATGGCGTGCGTCGTGGGTGGCGGCCGTACCCAGGAGTCGGGCGTAGGCGTCCGGTGCCGAACGCTGCGCGGCGAACTCCGGGTCCTCGACCACCAGCATCGCCCCACCCTCACCGGGCACGTAGCCGCAGGCGTCCGGCGAGAACGGACGGTACGCGGTGGCCGGATCGGTGCGGCTGCTCAGCGTGCCCTCGCTCAGCTGGCACACCAGCGCGTAGGGCGAGAGCGGCGCCTCGGTTCCACCCACCACCACGGCCCCCACCCCGCGACGAATCGAGCGCGCGGCGGCGGCCAGGGAGTCGATGCCGCCGGCGCCGTCCGCGACGAGCACGCCGCAGGCACCCTTCAACTGGTGGCGGATCGAGATCTGACCGCTGCTCGCGGCGTAGAACCATCCGATCGACTGGTAGGCGCTGACGGCCCGGGGACTGTCCCGCCAGAGCGCATGGATCTCCCGCTGCCCGAACAGGTTCCCCCCGGATGCGCTCGCGGTGACGACGGAGACGTCGTACGGGTCGCAGTCGGCCGGATCGAGGACCGCATCGGTGAGCGCGAGCTGAGTCGCCGCCAGCCCCATCCACGACCATCGGTCGGTCTGCACCAGGACCCGGGAGTCGACCCACTCGCGTTCGTCGAAGGACGGCACCGTTCCGGCGAGGCGACCTCGTTGCGCCGGGGAGCCCTCGGCGTCGATCGGCGTCAGCCGGGGCGCGCCCGCCAGCGTGGCGGACCAGTGGTCGGCGACGCCGATCCCGGTCGGCGCGACCACGCCGATCCCGGTGATCAGTGGAGCGGCGCCGCTCATGCCGCCTCCTCCAGGCGGGAGAAGAGCATCGCCGACTGGAAGCCGCCGAATCCGCTGCCGGCCGACAACGCGTGCCGGGCCTCGACCTCGCGCGCCACCAGCGGGATGTAGTCCAGATCGCACTCCGGATCCGCCGTGGTGAGGTTGGCGGTGGGAGGCGCGACGCCGCGCTGCAGAACCAGCGCACAGGCGGCCATCTCGATCGAGCCGATCGCCCCGAGCGAGTGCCCGACCACGGACTTGATCGAGCTGATCGGCGTGGTGTACGCCGCCGTTCCGAGCGCGCGCTTGTAGGCCGCGGTCTCGTGCCGGTCGTTCTGTTTGGTGCCCGATCCGTGCGCGCTGATGTAGCCGATCTGGTCCGGGGCGACGCCGGCCTGGCCGAGGACGTCGCTGATGGCGGCGCCGAGCTCCACGCCGTCGGGGCGCAGCCCGGTCATGTGGTAGCCGTTGGTCCGGGCGGCGTACCCGGTGATCTCGCAGTAGATCGTCGCGCCACGAGCGAGCGCGGACCCCAGCTCCTCGACGACCAGCACGGCGGAGCCCTCACCGAGCACGAATCCCTGCCGCTCGGCGTCGAACGGTCGGGACGCCTGGGCCGGATCGTCGCGATAGGGCGTGGTGGCCCGGATCGCGTCGAAGCAGGCGACCGAGATCGGGGTGATCGGCGCGTCGGACGCACCGGCGATCATCACGTCGGCCTCGTCGTCCTGGATGAGCCGATAGGCGTGCCCGATCGAGTCGAGTCCCGAGGTGCAGCCGGTCGAGATCACCGCGGCCTGCGCCTGGGCACCGAACCGTGCGGCCAGTTCGGTGGCCGCACTCGAGGGAACCAGGGCCTGGTAGAGGAACGGCTGGGCGTAGCGGTGGTCGACGTACCAGTTCTGCCCCCGGTCACTCACGACGACGTACTCGTCCTCCAGCGTGATCGACGCCCCGACGGCCGACCCCAGGCAGACCCCCATCCGCTCGCGGTCCACCGCGCGCAGGTCGAGACCGGAGTCGGCCATCGCCTCGTCCGCCGCCGCGACGGCGAGCTGGCCGAACCGGTCGGTGCGGCGCACCAGCTGCGGGCTCAGCCCGTAGGCGGCGGGATCGAAGTCGCAGGCCGCGACGACCTGCGAACGGAACGGTGTCGGGTCGAACGCGTCGATCAGCCGCATCGCCGGTTTACCGTCGACGATCCGGTTCCAGAACTCCTCCCGTCGCGGTCCACCGGGCGCGACGACACCGATCCCGGTGACGACCACGCGCCTCATCGGGTTACCGCCACGAGGTCGGGCGCCTCCGCCGGGCCCGGCTCGGTGTCGACGTGCCCCAGGGCGGGGGTCGGCGCGAGCGGGCTGAGCTGGAAGACGACGAGCGCTTCGACGTCCGAGACGTTCGTCAGGCGGTGTCGCACGTTCCGCGGGATCAGCAGGGCGTGCTCGGCCGGCACCGAGGCCGGCTCGCTGTCGAGGTCGACCCGCAGGGCACCCGACGCGACGAAGAGGTACTCCTCCGAGTACGGGTGGTAGTGCTCGGAGACGCTCTCGCCGGGCTGCAGGCGAACCGCACCGCAGAACCCGGACGACGAGCCGACGTTGGCCGGGGCGACCAGCGTACGGAGGTCACCGCCGCGCCTGCGGTTGGACGGCACCGCGCCGAAGCCGACCACCGCACGGCGGCGAGCCTCGACCTTCTCCTTGATCAACCGCAGCTGCACCGGCGAGTTCTGGTTGATGCGCTCGGTCATCCCCGCGGTGTCGACCGGTGCGCTTGGTTTCATCTGGAAGTCCTGCACCCACACCATCCGGGTGACGTCCGCTTCCAGCCGCTCGTAGGTCCAGGTGATGTTCATGAACTCGAACGGGCCGGTCTCCACCCGCCGCGCCCGCACGAGGTAGCGCTCCCGGTCGAGAGTGCGCTCGGACACCCACGACCACACGCGTCCCTCCTCGTCGGGGTGCATGGTCAGCCGGAAGGTGACCGAGTCGCCGTCGGTCTCGAGGATCTCGGCGGCGGCGTACTCCGAGAACAGCCGCGGCCAGTCGCGTACGTCGTTGGTCTGCGCCCAGACGAAGTCGATGGGCGCGTTGATCTCGATCGAGTTCTCAGTGTGGCCCAGCACGAAAGGCTCCTGTTCGGGTCAGGCGGGACGCTGGGAGTTGACGAGTTGACGCAGCGCGGTCGGGGAGAGGCCGGGGGTCGACGACTCGTCGAGCCGCACGCCGTAGCGGTCCTCGATCCGGGTGGCGACTTCCAGCAGGGCCAGGGAGTCCAGGCCCAGCTCCTCCAGGGTGGCGTCGGCCGCGACGTCCACGTCCGGGTCTAGGCCGACGTCGAGCAGGATCGTGCGGAGGTCGACGTCGGTCATCGCGGTGGCGGCAGTGGTCGGTTCGGTCATGTGGGGCTCCCTAATGGCGGAAGTGCGGTGGTCTCGGCGCGGACGGTGGTCTCGGCGCGGACCAGGAATCGGAGCGACCGCGCCTCGGTGAAGCACGCCCGCATCGGCGCGACGAGATCGCGGTGTGCGGCGGTGGCCTCCCAGGCGACGAAGTCGTCGAGGCTCTGCCACTCGCTGGTGATCAGCCAGGACTCCGGATCGGTCGACGACTGGCAGACCTGGTCGCGCAGGTGACCCGGTACGCCGTCGGCGACCGCGTACCGGATCCGCTCGTAGGCGGCGAGGAAGTCGGCCTGCCGGTCGACGGCGACCCGGATCAGGAAGACGATGCGAGCCGGCGAACTCATCGGGGTCCTCGCCCGGCCGGTGGGCCGCCCGCCAGCGAGCTGGCGAAGCCGAATTTCCCGACGACCGGTACGACGCTTCCGTACAGCCCGTCGGCCGCCTCCGACGTCAGGAAGCCGATCACACGCGCGACCAACTCGTCGCTGACCGTGTCGTCCAGGACGACGCCGGGACGCTCACGCCGCATCTCCGGCGTGTCCACCAACGTCAGCGACACCAGGTTCGCGTGCACGCCGCGCTTCTTGACCTCGTGCGAGATCGACCGGACCCAGGCCTCGAGCGCGGCCTTCGCCGCCGCGTAGGCCGACAGGCCACCCATCGGTTCGGCCGCGAGCGGGCTGCCGAAGAACACCAACCGCCCGCCGTCGGTCAGATGCGGCAGGACGGCTTGGGAGGTCACCACCGCGGAGTAGAAGTTGGACGCCATCACGGCCTGGTACGCCGCCACGTCGGTGAGCATCAGTGGACCGACGTCGAAGGTGCCCACCAGGTGCACCAGGCCGCTCAGCCCGTCGAACCGTTCCGCCGCCAGGGCGGCGGCCCGGCGCGCTCCGTCCGGATCGGAGACGTCGACGTGGAGCACCTCGACGACCCCGGGCTCGCCGAACGTCTTCTCCAGCTCGGCGAGCCGCTCGGCGTTCCGGCCGGTCAGCAGGAGTCGGTCGCCGCGCTCGGCCAGTAGCCGGACGGCTGCCTCGCCGAGCCGGCCGGTCGCGCCGGTGACGAGCAGGGAGCTGGTCACCGGTCGACCGCGGCGAAGGTCGCGACCCGGGTCGTGACGTGCTCCATCATCGCCGCCCCGAAGAAGGCCCGCGCGCCCTCGGGCGTACTGAGGTCGCGCGGCTCGGCCAGGTGCGGGTCGAGCGCCCGCTCCAACGCCTGGATCGACGGCTGCTGCGCCAGATGGGCCATGACGCTGGGCAGGCTGCCCTCGATGTCCATCACGCGGACGACCGTGTCGCCTTTCAGGAAGATCGAGGTACCGAGCAGGCGGGTGCCGTCCGGCGCCGTCCACTCCGGGGGTTCGTAGTTCGCCAGCAGCTCGCGGACGGCGTCCACGCTCTCGGCCTTCACGCGGAACGTGATGGCATGACGCTGCATCTCAATCCTCCGTCGGCGGGTCGTTCGAAAAGTCGGCCCGGCCAGACTTTCCGAAGCGCCGCTCGACGGTCTTCCGCCGCCGGGACCGATCGACGGTCCGCCGGGAGGGGACAGCACTCCCTCCCCCGGGACGGTGTGCGCTCATCCCCGCGTCGGAAGACCGCATCCGGTGTCCCGCCTAGGTTTTCTAAGGCGTGTTTCAGAAGCCTCGCTCTCGCTGCGGCCCCACCCAGACGTCGATCCGGCAAGGCGGAAGGATGTCCGGAGACCGCTGTTGTATCCGGACATCCTTCCAACGCCGCCGGTCGGCGTCTGGGCGGGCCGCAGCGAAAGCACGGGCTTCTGAAGCACGCCTTGGCGCCGGGTACGGCGCGGCCACCTCGGACGAGGGAAGGAAACCCATGACGGTCGCGGTGATCGGCGGGGGGATCAGCGGACTGGTCACGGTACTGGCGCTTCGCCGGGCCGGGATCCGGGCCACCGCCTACGAACGGGCGCCGGTACTGCGCGGGGCCCAGGCCGGGAACGGGTTGGTGATCTGGCACAACGCGGTCCGGGCGCTGGAGTCGATCGGCCTCGGAGACGCGCTGGCCGACGTGGGAGCCGAGCTCGCGTCCTACCAGTGGCGCTCGGCCACCGGTTCACGATTGGCCACCTGGTCGATCACCGACGGTCGCCGCCGTACCGGCGTGCCGTGTTACACGGTCAGCCGCCCGGCGCTGCACCGGATGCTCAGCGACGAGGTCGGCGACGACCTGGTGCTCGGTGCCCGGTTCGCCGAGTGGGAGCCGAAGGGCACCGGCGTGGCGGTGCGGTTCGAGGACGGCCGGGAGACGAGCGCCGACGTGCTCGTCGGCGCGGACGGCATCCGGTCGACGGTCCGGCGAGCGCTGCACCCGCACGAGCCACCGCCGCAGTACGCCGGTGTCACCGCGTGGCAGGGAGTCGTGCCCGCCGCCGGCCTCGACATCGCGCCCGGCACGTTCGTCAACACCTTCGGACGCGGTCTCTGGTTCGTGTACTACCGCTTGCCGGGCGGCCAGGTCTACTGGGACGGCGTCGTCAGCGAGGCGGTCTCGCGCTCCTGCGTCGCGACCGGACGGTTGGGTGACCTCGCGCTCCCCCGCTTGTTCGCGGGCTGGCCGGACCCGATCCCGGCGCTGATCGCCGCCACCTCCCCCGGTGACGTCCAACCGGTCGACATCTACGACCGGACGCCGGTTACTCGCTGGTCGACCGATCGCGTGACGCTGGTCGGTGACGCCGCGCACCCGATGACGTTCAACCTGGGGCAGGGCGCCAACCAAGCGATCGAAGGCGCGGTGGTCCTGGCCGACTGCCTGGCCGGCGAACCCGACGCCGGCCGGGCGCTGGCGCAGTACGACGAGCGACGCATCGAGCGCACCCGCCGCGTGATCCGGCGTTCCCGCGCCAACGGAGTCTTCAGCCGCCTGCGCAACCCGCTGGTCTGCGCCGGGCGCGACCTCTTCATGTGGCTGGCCTTCGACCGCGTCGTCTACCGCAAGACCTACGAGCTCACGATGGACATGAGTCCCTGCCGGAACTGGAGCGACCGATGACCTCTGCCCACACCACCGGCGTCAGCCGCACGGCCGTCATTCCCGCGCAGGCGAGGGCAGCGGAGACCCGGCGAAGCGACCGGCTGTTCACCGACCCCTACGCCCAGGCGTTCGTGGAGGCGGTCGGGTGGATCCAGGTCGCCGAGGCCGGGCGGCTCAACCAGGAGCATTTTGTTCTCCGGACCCGCTTCTTCGACGACTACTTGACGTCCGCGTCGTCCTCCGGCTGCCAGCAGGCGGTCGTGCTCGCCGCCGGCCTCGACACGCGCGCCTTTCGGTTGCCGTGGCCGACGGGCTTCCGGTTCTTCGAGGTCGATCTGCCCGCGCTGAGCGGGTTCAAGGCCGCGGTGCTGGGCGCGCACCGGGCCACGCCGACCTGCGACCGCCGGGTGGTGATCAGCGACCTCCGCGAGGAGTGGGCGGCCGATCTGATCGCCGCCGGTTTCGACCCGGCAGCGCCCACGGCCTGGCTGATCGAGGGCCTGATGATGTACCTGGAGCCCGGCGACAACGACCGGCTGGTGAAGGAGGTCGATCGCCTGTCGGCACCGGGCAGCCGGATCGCGCTCGAGCACGTCAACCGAGCCTATGTGGATCTTCCGGAGATGCGGGCGGTCCACGAGCGGCTGACGCGGGTCGGTGCCGCCTGGCGGTCGACGCTCGAGGATCCGACCGGCTGGCTGGCCGACTTCGGCTGGCGGTCCCAGGTCACCCCGCAGACCGCCTTGGCCGCGGCCCACGGCCGGCCGGTGCCCCCGCTCACCGATCCGGACCGGGTCGGCGCGGCGCGCATGTGGCTGGTCAGTGGCGTCCGCGGCGACCGGCCCGAGGACCGCTCAGACCATCGGTGGTAGCAGCGCGTAGGTGAGCTGGTCGGCGAGGAACGCGGCGTAACGCTCGCCCGTCCAGCCGCGTTCGCGCACCAGCGTCAGGTAGAGCTCCGGTTCGTTGAGGCCGTAGATGACGTCCGCGGCGTCCTCCGGGGTGAGCCCGGCCCGCAGTCCGTCGAGCTCCGCCAGCCGTCGGGCCGTCATCAGCGCGCCGAAGTACCGCTGCTTGGGCGCGACGTCCTGCAGTTCGGCCAGCGCCGGATCGGCGGCCGCCTTCAACGCCCGGTCGATCGGCGCGAGCCGGGTGTTGACCCGCAGGTAGTTCCCCGCCTGCAGGCGGATCAGCTCGCGCGGGTCGGTCTGGGCCATCGCGTGGCGCATCCAGGGGCGCTCCGGAATCGGCACCGGCTCGTCGTCGCCGGCGATCGCGACGTCCCGGGCCTCCTTGAGCAGCTGCGGCTTGCCGCCCGGCACCGCGGTGAACACCGTGGGCCGAGCCACGCCCGCCCGGGCGGCGATCGCCTCGATCGTCGTGCCCGCGTAGCCGTGGGCGCTGAACAGCTCGATCGCCGCGGTGATCACGGCCAGCCGGGTCTGCCGGGCCTTCTGCGAGCGCAGTGGGTACTTCTCGGCCTTCTCGCTATCAGGGTTGACGCTTGACACAACCCGGAGTCTACTCATAGACCCACAGTCTAATAATAGACTCCAGGTATTGCTAAGTGAGGCGACGATGTCCCGCGACACCGAACAACTCGTGCTCGATCAATTCACCGGCACGGCCGCCGGTGACCTGGCCACCCTCCAGGCCTGCACTCACCCCGAATTCGTCAACCGAGAAGCCGCCGACGAGCCGCCCGCCTGCGCGCAGCTCGGCGTGCCCGGCATCTGGGCGACCAGCGCCTGGCTCCGCTCGGCGTTCGACCTGCGCATCGATCCGATCGAGATCCAAACCAGGGGCGACCGGGTGATGGCGCACGTCTGGATGCGCGGAACGCAGCACGGGCCGTTCGTCGTCTTCCCGCAGCGCGCCCGTCCGACGGCCTTCCCCCCGACCGGGCGCGCGTTCGAAGTCCGTCAACTGCACACGTTCGGCGTCCGCGACGGCCTCCTCGTCGAGCACCAGGCGGTCCGTGACGACCTGGGGATGATGACGCAGCTCGGCCACCTCCCCCCGTCGCCGGCGGCTCTGCTGCGCATGGCTCGCTACACCCTCAGTGGACAGGCGGGACGGGCGGTCAAACGGGCGATCGAGATCGCCGAGCACGCCGCCCGCGAGGCCCAGCCGCAGCCGTCCAGGGCGTGACCGAGCCGGCCCAGGACCTGACCCGCACCCACCGCCGGCAGGCGGAGCCGGTACCCCCGGTTCCGGCCGTTGCGATGCAGCTGGAACCGGCGGCCGCGCTACCCTGACGAGCGTCGGCTCAGCCCATGTCGCGCGCTCGGGAGGTGCCTCATGACCGGGATGGTGGCACCCGCCTGGATGCACGAACAGCTCACCGCCGAGCAGTATTTACACCGGCGTCATTCAGGTCTCCGCACCGTTCGCGCTGGAGATCGACCTCAGCCACAGCTAGGCAGAGCACGTCTCGACGCAGGTCAACGCAGCAGGCCCGGAGCGGATGCTCCGGGCCTGCTGACGTCTGACGGTCGCATCGCCGCACGAGCACCGCTCAGGGGCGCAGCCGCTGCGCGATCGCGGGGATGACGATCGCGGCCGCGACCAGGTGGGTGACCATCAGCAGAACCTTGGTGCTGGACGCGGCGTCGGCGATCAGGTCCGGGACCAGGGACAGCACGGTGAGCGCCACGGTGGTGCGGAAGAAGGTACGGCGGGGGTGCCGCGCGAACCGGCGGAGCGCGACGGCGAGGACCAGGCCGACGAGCGAAAACAGGGCGGTCAGCGTGGCGAACCCGGGCACCGGGATGGGCTCACCGGCGATGTCCAGGCTGATCCCGGCCGCGTGGCCGGCCGCCGCGACGACGGGGGTGGCGACGCTCGCCGTGGCCGTGGCGACGATGCCGGCCAGAACCAGCGAACGGAGCGAGGGCGCGGCCGAAGCGGTCACGGCGGTGGCGGTCGGGGCGGCGGTGTGCGCGGTGGTGGTCATGACGGGCCTCCGATGCGGCGTCGGACCGGTCCTGCGCCGGTCTCTCGTCAGCACTACGAAGCCACCGAGCCGACTACGACACCCCGACGAAAACTTTTTCGCGGACGGCGCCCCGTCGAAGAATTCAGTCGCCATCGGCGCCGGATCCTCGCGGCGTCGCCACGCGTTCCCCGCCCCCGGGCGCGACGGCCCCGGCGTTTCGACGAATCTCGTGTCCGGTCCAGCGAGCTAGCGCCGCACGTGCGGCTCGAGCAATCCGATGAGCTGCTGGGCCTTGGCGATGTCCGCGGCGGCACCGGCCCCGTACGGCTCGTGGTCGCGGAGCGCTGCTCGGGCGTAGGCGAGGGCTTCCGCCTGGTAGCCGGGGACCTGGGCGAGCAGGAGCGCGATGTTGCACCGGGCGACTCCGGCGCCGTGTCGGTCGTCGCTCTGCTCGCGGTAGGTGATCGTGGTCTGCCAATGGTGGAGCGCGGCGTCGGCGTTGCCGGCGCTGGCCTCGATGACGCCGAGCTGGTTGTGGCCGGTGGCCAAGTCGTCGGTGGCGTCGGCCGGACAGAGATCCAGTGCCTGCTGACAGAGGGCGCGGGCGGTGGCCAGGTGTTCTTGGGCTCGCCGTTGCCCGGCGGCGCTCTGGACGTCGGCGAAGAACCGTTCGAGGGCGATCCGGCCCAGCTGCCCCAGCACGCCGGCGAGGGTCTTGCGGTCGTGGGCCGGGATGAGTCGCTGAGCCTCCCGGTAGGCCCGTTCCGCCTGGTCGAGGTTCCGCACGGCAGGGACGTTGAGATAGGCCGTGCCGATGTTGAACCACGTGCGGGCTTCCGCGGCCGCGTCGCCGATCTGCTGGTCGAATCCGGCGGCCTGACGGTAGTGGGTAAGGCAGTCGGCGCTGCCCTGCTCCCGGAGGATCTGACCGAGCTCGTGGTGGCTGGCGGCCAGGCTGCCTATCCGGTCGACGTCCCGGTCGGTGCGGCGTTCCGGAGAGGTGGCGAGGGCACCGGCGGCCCGGTCGTGGTTCCAGGCCAGGCGCAGGCGTGCGAGCTGCGCCGCGAGCCCGTACTTGCGGTCGTTGCGGGCGAGCTGGATCCGATACCCGGTGACGACGCTCCACTGCTCCTCCGCACCCGGACGCGGCCCGTCGGTCCGCGGATCGACGAGGTCGTCGACGAGCGAGCCCACGACGCGGGCCCAGCGGTCGCGGTGGCCCCGATGGTCGTAGAGCGTGCGCAGGCCCTGGGCGCAGCCGACCGCGGCCCGCCACCAGCGATGGGCCCTGGCGGTGGCGAGCGCCTGGAGAAGGTTGGCTTCCTCGGCCGCGAGGGTCTCGATGACGTCACCGTGTCCGGCCAGGTAGCGCTCCATGGCCGAGTCGCCGAGGTCGCCGTAGCGCTCGGCCTCCCTGCGGAGTTCCTCGAGCTCGGACCGTCCCATGCCGACCTCCGAAGTGCCGCCGCGGTCGCTGGGCCTCGACGGTAGCCAGTCCTCGCACATCTGCGCTCGAAGATATTGACGTTCATCGATACGTGGACCACAGTAGGACGCATCGAAACTCATCGATATCAATGAGCGGAGGACCTCATGGTCGAGAACACAGTGCGCGAGCAGGTACGGCAGCGGTACGCCGCGGCTGCCCTGGCGGTGACCGCGAGCGGGGACGAGCGGGCCTCCTGTTGCGGGCCGGCCGCGGCGACGGAGATCGACGAACGGTTCGGCGCCGGCCTCTACGGCGACGACGTCGCGGGCCTGCCCGCGGAGGCGGTCGCGGCGTCCCTCGGGTGCGGCAATCCGCTGGCGGTCGCCGAGCTCGCGCCCGGCGAGCGGGTCCTCGACCTGGGCTCCGGCGGGGGCATCGACGTGCTGCTCTCCGCGCGGCGGGTCGGCCCGACCGGCAAGGCGTACGGCCTGGACATGACCGAGGAGATGCTCGCGTTGGCGCGCGCCAACGCGGCGAAGGCCGGCGCGACGAACGTCGAGTTCCTCAAGGGACAGATCGAGGCGATTCCGCTGCCGGCCGGCTCGGTGGACGTGGTGATCTCGAACTGCGTGATCAACCTGTCCACCGACAAGCCCGCGGTGCTCGCGGAGATGTTCCGGGTGCTCGCGCCGGGCGGACGGATCGGGATCAGCGACGTCGTCGCCGAGGACCACCTGAGCCCGGCCGATCGGGCCGAGCGCGGCAGTTACGTCGAGTGCATCGCCGGGGCGCTCTCCCGCGCCGAGTACCTCGACGGGCTGGCGGCGGCGGGGTTCGCCGACGCGTCCGTGACGTTCACGCACGAAGCCGCGCCCGGCCTGCACGGCGCGATCGTCCGCGCCACCAAGCCGGCGGGCAGCGAGCCGCACGCCGGCGCACCCGCGGCGGCGGCAGAGGCGGGCGAGGACGCGAGCGGCTGCTGCGGACCGGCGGTCCAGCAGAATTGCTGCGCTCCCTCGGCGAAGAGCGAGTGCTGCGGCGACCAGCACAGCCCCGGTCAGTGCGGCTGCCAGTGAATCGGCTATCTCCCGGCCCGACCGCATTCGAAAATGGGAGCGGCCGGGCCGGGCCGCACCGGGCTGCGGTCAGGCTTGCATTCGGTACCTAGGTACAGGCTTACGGTCGAGTGGACGGCGCCGCACTGGTGCCCGAACCCACTGCCCGAAGGAGCCCGCGATGTCGTTCGATATCCCCGAGGCGTGCACACTGCCCACCGCCGAGCGGCCGCTGCGGCTGGCCGAGTTCGATGACCTGTTCGCCACGGCCGTGCGCCGGGTGGAGTCGGTCAGCGCCACCCACGCCCGGATGTACCTCACCGGCCCGGCCGGGCTCACGGCCACCGTGCGGGACCTGACTGCGCGGGAAACCGAGTGCTGCTCGTTCTTCGCTTTCACCACCCACCCGGAGCAGGCGACCGACGGCGAGGCCGTGCTCCTCGACGTCGAGGTCCCGGCGGCCCACGCTGACGTGCTGGCGTCCCTCACCCAGCGCGCCAGCGCCGTCTGGTCCGCGCCGACCTGACGGCCGTGGATTCCGCCTGTTGCCTGCCCACCGACACCAGAACGGAACCGCCCGTATGACCACGACATCGACCCGCCCGAGCCTGCCCGTCCTGAACCACGACGCCCCGGCCGCACCGTCCAAGCGTGGCCGGGTGCTCACCTGGCTCACCGCCTCGGCCGCCACGATCACCGGGGGCCTGGGAGTACTGATCGCGTGCGCCGCGTGCTGCCTGCCGCTGCTGGTCGGCGCCGGGTTCCTCACCGGCGCCGCGGCTGCGGGCCTGCACAACGTGTTCCTCGGGTCCGGTGCCGCACTGATGCTTGCGGCCGGCGGACTACTACTGCTGCGTCGCCGCCGCACCCGACGCGCAGGCCAGTCCGGCTGCGGAGACAACTGCGGGTGCTGAACCGGCCCGGCGAGCCGCGGAGAACACCCGTGATGAATCGCGGCCGGCGGTGATCATGCCGAGGCGGCCTGCTGCGAGTGTGGTGATCCCGGCAAACCTCGCCGATAGCGTCCGCTCGGACAACACTGCGCAACGCACCGGCCCTACGTCGGTGACCCGACCTACGACGCGGTGCAACACCTGCGCAACTGCGACCGCCTGCTCACCGACCCTGGCGGCCTCGTTCAGCGGATGGCCGACCTGCTCGACCTGGACTCCGACCGGCTCAGGCAGTGGGTGTTCGCCCGCTGCGTCCGGGAAGCCATCGACCATCCCGAGCTACGCGACGTCGCGTTGCGCTTGACCCCACGCTGACGAGCATCATTTGTCAGCTTCGGTTGACAAGTCTCGGTTGTCAGCTCAGGCTGACAACATGGCCGATGCGACTCGGTTGGCTGCGGCGGCAGCGCACGACGACCCAGAGGTCGGCCTGGCTGCGATCGTCGCGCTGCGCGAGTTGCTGGACCAGCTCGAAGCCCTGCAGGTGTCCTCAGCACGGGAACAGGGCTGGACCTGGGAGCGGATCGCTGCCGCGTTGGGCATCACCCGGCAGTCGGTGCACAAGAAATACGGGACACGGCGATTCCCGGGGCGGAGGCGGACATGATCCGCAAACGGCGAGAACGGCCGGGTAAGTCGATGACCAGCGCTAGCCGTCCGGTGACCCCGATTCTGGCCGCGACACGCGAAGAGGCCGCAAGGGCCGGCCACGGCTACGTAGGCGTCGAGCACCTGCTGATCGCCCTCACTCCGACGCCGGCCGCGTCGTCCGGATCGGCGGCCCGCATCCTGGCGGACCACGGCGTGACACCGGCGTCAGCGCGGGGCGCTGTCCGGCGGGTCATTGCCGCCGATGACGGCGACGGTCCCCGGTGGGATCCCGGAGCTTTACTGGGCACCCTTGGTATCGATCTATTCGAGATCCGCCGACAGGTCGAGGAGCGATTCGGGCCGGATGCCATCCACCAGCTCTACACCGGTCCCGTCGGCTGGAACCTCCGGCCACGCGGACCGCTCTGTGATCCCCCGATGACTCCGCAGCTCAAGCGGGCGCTCAACGGCGCGCTGGGCCGATGCTGGGACGTCACCCCGGCCCGCCTCGGCGAGCGGCTGCTACTCGCCGCGCTCGACGCCGACAGTGCCGGACTGACCCGCGTCCTGCACCTGCTCGAGGTGGAACCGGGATCGCTCCGTACGGCTGTCGCCGCCGAGCTGCACGCCTTCGGCTAGTCGCGCGTTTCCTCCTTTGGGCGCTCCTTGCGACCGGCCTCCAGCAGCCGGATCATCTCCGCGATGCGCTCCGGGCGCTGGTCCGGGCGGCGTTTGGTCGCATCGATCCAGCGCAGGTAAGCGCGCCGGTGGAACTGGGCGAGCGAATCGAAGAAGATCGCCGCTGCTGGGCTAGCGTCCAGCGCCGCGGCGACGTCCTCGGCGTGATCGCCGCGCTGCGGTCCCTCGAGTTCAATCGCGACAGTCACGGCATCACCCGCAGTCAGACCGCAGCTCCGTACCCAGGCCGGTCCGAGCGTGAAGCCGTACCCGTCACCGAAGCGCTCGACCGCTGACTGTTCATGGCTGTCAGTGTCGACCCACCAATCTGATCGCTACCGACTAGTGCGGCACCGGAGCGGCTTCGGAGGCTGCCAGATACCGGTTCGCCCTGCGCCACAGGCTGGCCTGCCAGGCCATCAATCCACCGAGCACCACGATGCTGTAGCCCGAGCTCACGCGGCTGATGATCATGTCGCCCAGAAGCCCTGGGACGATCCCCGCCAGCAGGATCGGCACGACGGTCAGGAAGGCGGGTGCGCTCCGCGCCAGTAGGCGGCTGTTGCGATCAGCGAGCGCTCGGATGGAGGGATCGGTGGCGGGCACGCCTCGGCGTTGCGACTCGTGTGCCGCCAGCGTCGCGGCACGGCTCGCGTCGGGCTTGGGCCCGGCCAGCTTCCGGGCATGGACGATCGCCGCGAGGAACCAGATCATGGCCGCCAGCACGGCGATGCCGAGCGCTGCAGAGAGGCCGACCGCCAGCGGCGGCGTCCCTGCGGACCCGTCGGAGGTGACCTGTGCTCCGAGACCGATTCCGAGTGTCAGGACGGCCACCACCACGCCCAGTTGGATCGAGCGCGAGCCTGCCCTCAGCCAGTCAGCCACCTCCACAATGTACGAGGCCACCGCACGGCCGGGTGCTCGACCAGACAATGCCGGAGGCCACGCCGGTCAGGAACGCGGAGTACGGCCCGGGCCAGGCAGCGTGGCGAGGCCGACCGCGACTGCCCCGAGCACGGCCAGCGCGAGAAACGCCTCCGGATAGCCGCCGAGCGGTCCGGCCAGCCAGGCGCCGATGAACGGGGACACCGCGGTCGCGAGCATCATCGGAGCGTTGAACACACCGTTGAGGCGGGCGAAGCGGGCGGTGCCCCAGCGATCGGAAACAGCGGTGGCGGACAGCAGCGTGGCCATGCCGCGGACGTTGCCGGCCACGAGCGCCACCACGATCAGGGCGGCGTACGGTCCGGGCAACACGGCGAACAGGCCGGTGGTGAGCGCCGAGCCGGCGAAGATCACCAGCGTGCGCGTGGGAAGCCCGGCGCAGCCGACGAGCGGCGCGTAGGCGAGGCGTCCGAGGACCTGGCCGATGCCGCCGATTCCCAGCACCCAGGCGGCGGCGGTCGTGGAGTAACCACGCTCGTGCAGCAGGGGGACGAGGTTGATGACGGTCGCGTAGAGGCAGACCGCGTTCACGGTGAACGCCGCGGCGAGGACCCAGAACTCGACCGGCCGCACCGGACGATCGTCCGGAGAGGGCTCGCCCTCCTGGGCCGTCGCCGTCGGCCCGGCGGCTTCGGCCTTCGGCCAGGCGGGGCGGAGCCCGAACCAGTGAGCGGGCACCGTGAGCACCGCGAGTAGCACGGCGAGGATCAGGTAGGTACCGCGCCAGGAGAAGTGCTCGTCGAGCACCGCGGTCAGCGGCGCGAAGACCGTGCTGGCGAAGCCGGCGACGAGCGTGACCGCGGTCAGCGCCGGGACTCGCCGCGGTCCGAACCAGACGGTGACGGCGGCGAACGCCGGCGCGTAGAGAACGCAGGACATCGCGACGCCGGCCAGCAGCCATCCGGCGACGAACAGCGGCAGGGAGGGGGCCGTCGCGAGGACCAGGACGGATACGACGGCCAGCGCCGAGCCGCCGGTCATCAACCAGCGCGGCCCGTGGTGGTGCATCAGGTGCCCGACCGGGATCCCGGCCAGCGCCGAGACCACCAGGCCGGCGGAGAACGCCGCGGTGATCGTGGCGGGCGACCAGCCGGTATCCGCGGTGATGTCGGCGGCCAGCACCGGGAATGCGTAGTAGAGGACGCCCCAGGAGACGATCTCGGTGAGGCAGAGCACGCCCAGCGCCCAGCCCAGCTCTCGCCGGGAAGCCGTGGTGCGGGTGGTTCCCGGCGAGGAGGGCTGGGCCATGAGTCAGCGGGCGCCGACGGTCAGCTCGACGAGTTCCGGGCTCGCCGGAGCTCCGCAGCAGCCACCGGACGACGCGGCCGGGTCGTCGAAGGCACCGCTGCCTCCGCAGACGCCGGTGTCGGGCAGGACCAGCTCGACCCGCGCGGCGGCCTCGTGATCGCCGGCCAGCGCGGCGGCGACCGACCGGACTTGTTCGTACCCGGTCATCGCGAGGAACGTCGGGGCGCGGCCGTAAGACTTCATACCGACCAGATACAGGTCCTTCTCCGGGTGCGCCAGGTCGGCGGCGCCGGTGGCTCGGACGTCGCCGCAGCTGTGCAGGTTCGGGTCGACCTCGGCCGCGATGCGGACCGGTGCCTGCAGGGTCGCGTCCAGCTCCAGGCGCATCTCGCCGAGGAACGCCAGGTCGGGCCGGAACCCGGTGAGGACGACGACGTGATCGGCCGGTGCCAGGTCGACGCCGTTCTCGCCGGTGAGAACCGCCCGGCCGGCCGAGACGGTGATTCGATCGGTGCGGAACCCGGTGACCAGCTCGACGTGGCCCTGGTCGACGGCCGCCCTGGCGCCCAGCCCGAGCGCGCCGCGCTGTGGGAGCTCGTCGGCGGCGCCGCCACCGAATGCGATCCCGGTGCTCCCGCGCCGGACGATCCAGGACACACGCGTTCCCGGGTGGGCTTCGGCGAGAGCGCCGAGCTGGATGACCGCGGTCATCGCCGAGTGCCCCGCGCCCACGATGGCGACGTGCTTCCCGGCGAACTCCTCGACCTGCTCGGGCGTCGGTGGCAGGTAGGTGACCAGTCCCGCGGCGACCGCGGCGCGCTCGCCCAGCGCGGGCAGGCCGTCCGCCCCGACCGGATTCGGCGAGGTCCAGGTGCCGGAGGCGTCGATCACCGCGCGGGCGTCGATCTTCTCCTCGGTGCCGTCGGCGTACGTCACGTGCACGGTGAACGGCTGCTCGTCCCGGCCCGCGTCGACCAGCCGATCGCGGCCCTTGCGCGACACACCGGTCACCCGCGCACCGGTCCGAACCTGGTCGCCGAGGGCCGCGGCCAGCGGACCGAGGTAGGACGCGATCCACTCGCCGCCGGTCGGGTAACCCTCGGTGGGTGCGATCCAGCCGGTCGGTTCCAGGAGCCGGGCGGCGGCCGGATCGACCAACTCGTTCCAGCCGGAGAACAGCCGGACGTGCGCCCACTGGCTCACGGCATGGGCGGGCACCGGGCCGGACTCCAGGACCAGCGGCGACAGGCCGCGCTCACGCAGATGCGCCGCCGCGGCCAGCCCCTGTGGACCAGCGCCGACGACAACCACCGGAAATTCGGACACCACACACCTCCAACGCATCGATGAACTTGAATACGTCCTAGCCTGCCTCTCGCATCGACAGATGTCAATTCGAGGTGGCACACTGGGCTCATGGCCTCGACCCCCACTCCGCTGCCCCTCGCGCTCAGCGCCTGCTGCTCGCCGGTCACCGGCGGTGAACTGAGCGAGGAGGCCGCCGCCACGCTCGCGCGGGTCTTCAAGGCGCTCGGCGACCCCACGCGCGTCCGCCTGGTCTCACTGATCGCCGCCTCCCCCGACGCCGAGGCCTGCATCTGCGACCTCACCGCGCCGGTCGGCCTGGCCCAGCCGACCGTCTCCCACCACATGAAGCTGCTGGCCGACGCCGGCCTGGTCACCCGCACCCAGCGCGGCCGGTGGGCGTATTACCGCATCGTCCCCGAAGCGCTGGCCGCCGCCGCTCGTGCCCTGGCGCCGGTCGAGATCGCCACGTCCGCCTGAGCCGCCGACGCCGCGCCCTCCGGAGGCGTCCTGCGATGTTGGCCGGCGGGTACTCTCGGGTGATGGAGCGCATCCCCGCCGCCGCCGTCGACGTGCTGACGCGCGCACTGTGGTACCTGCCGATGCTCAGCATCCTCGTGTTCATCGTCGCCATGGACCTGCGCAGCGCCGGCTGACGCGAGCCCGAACGCCGAGTTGCGTCAGTCCGGACGCCGACTGCTGCGCCGTTGCTCGAGCCGATCGATCAATCGGCTGACTGCAGCACGGGCCTGTTCGTGCTCGGTCCTGTACCCCGCGACCTCGTCGGCGACGATGCCGAGCCCGATGCCGTGCACGGTGGCGGCGATGAGTGCCGGCGGGAACTCGTCCGCGTCGAGGCCGTACTCCGGCAGGAGCTTCTCCAGCGCAGCCATCTGCATCTGTCGCACCTGTCGGGCGACCTCACCCATCTCCTGCTTCAACGCCGGCCGGTGATTGGCCGCGGCGAGGAACTCGACGAGCAGGCCCGCTCCCCGGGGGTCGGACGCGAGGTCCCACCAGGCGCGTAGTGGCTGCGCGGATGCCATCACGGCGGTCAGCCGAGCCACGTTGAGTTCGGACACCCGTCGCAGGAGCGCGACGAAGAGGTCGTCGATCGTCGGGAAGTAGTAGTGCACGAGGGGCGGCTGGATGCCGAGGCGAGCCGCGACGCTCCGCGAGGTCACAGCCGCGTAGCCCTCGCGCAGCATGATCTCCTCAGCCGTCTCGAGGACGCGCGTCACCTTCTCTTCGGTCGCCGCGCGACGGCGACGGGGTTGCGCCAATGCACCTCTTCCCTCGGGTCGGCTCCATTCTGCCAAGTCTCCCGGACTCCCTGGACGACGCATCTGTGCAAAGTTTTACTAAGTGTTCAAACTTTGCTGCAGGTAACACTGCTTGGAGGCGTCCGAGTGAGCAACGCGAGCCCGGTCTACTGGGACCCGTTCGATCGCGACATCGCGCGTGATCCGTACCCGATCTACCGGCGGATGCGGGCCGAGGAGCCGCTGTACTACAACGAGAAGCACGACTTCTATGCGCTGGCTCGGTCGCAGGACATCGAAAGCGGGCTGCTCGACTGGGAGACCTTCTCCTCCTCGCGCGGCCCGATCCTGGAGATCATCCAGTCCGATATCGAGATCCCACGGGGCACGTTGCTCATGGAGGATCCGCCGATCCACGGCATCCACCGCAAGCTGCTCTCCCGCCGCAGCGCAACGTACGGCCCTCACCCCGGGACGGCGTGCGGATGGCGACGGTCGTACGATGCCGCGGTAACGGCCGTCCAGGAGCGTTCCCGGAGGCGCGAGACGATGCGCGGTGTTTCGCCGATCCCTTGGCACACCGGCCGCGCAGCGCTGGCCGGACTGGGTGCGGGCGCGCTGACGGTCGTGTGTGGCGCACCGTACTGGCGCGAGCATCTGGTGTCCGCGGCGATCTCGGTCGCCGCGGTCGCGGTCTTTGCGGCCGCGGGCGGCCTTCTCCTCGGATCGGGTGACGGTCGGCGCCGGAGTGGTCTGCTGCTCCTGCTCGGGGCCGTCTTCGGCTCGCTGGCCTGGACGGCGTCCTGGGACAGCGGCCCATGGCCGCTGCTCGCGTTCTACTGCGAAGGCGGATGTCTGATCCTCTCCGGAGCCGCGGTACTGACCTACCCGGCGGGGCGACTGGACGACCGCATCGATCGCTCCTGGGTGTATGCCGCGATCGGCGTGCTGATCGTCGGTGAGCTCCTGATGGAGCTGGTGTCGCGCCCGGAGTGGAACGGCCTGTCCCGCGACGTGCTCTGGCCGACGCTGCTCCCGGACCACCAGCTGTTCGACCGGACCGTCGCCGCGGTCATCATTTCTCAGCTCGTGCTGGCGGCGTGGTACCTCGCGCTGCTGGTGCGCCGCGGCCGTCGGCTGTCCCGGACCGAACGCCCGGGCGCGATCCCGGTGCTGATCGCGACCGGCCTCACGGCGGCCGCCATCACGCTCACCGTGCGATCCCAGACCTACACCGACCTCGAGGCGCTGCTCTCACTCTTCGTCGTGCAAAACACCGCCTCGATCCTGCTGCCGCTGGCGGTGCTCTCCGGAGCACTGCGGGAACGCTGGCGTGAGGTCGACGCGCCGAACCGGGTCGTCCGGATGACCTCGGCGACCACATCGGTGGCGACGGCGCGGAACGCGCTCGCCACCGCGCTGCGGGATCCGGGCCTCCGGCTGCTGTTCTGGGTGCCCACCGAGCAGGCGTACGTCGACGGGAACGGCCACGTCGCGCGTCGGCCGGCCAGCCGCCCGGGAGCCACCGGACGGTGGTGGCTCGACGTCCGTACCGACGCCGGGCAGCCGCTGGCCCTGGTCGAGGTCGACGACGGGCTACGGCTGCGTCCGGTGCTGGTGGACGCGGTGCTCCGCGCAGGTAGCCAGGCGCTGCTCACGGCCCAGCTTCAAGCCGTGGCCACCGCCCACCTCGAACAGGTGCTGGCCGCCCAGGCCCGGGTCGAGGAGCGGGAGACTGCCGAGCGGCAGCGGCTGCAGAGGGACTTGCACGACGGCGCCCAGCGTCAGCTCACTGCGCTCTCGGAACAACTCGGCCGGCTGGCCGACGACGGACTACCCGAGTCGGCCCGCGAGGTGGTCGCGTCGTGCCGCGCCGAGGTGCTGGCCACGATCTCCGAGATCGAAGGGCTGGCTCGCGGGCTGCACCCCCCGCTGTTGCACACCGACGGCCTGGCGGCCGCGTTGCAGGACGTCGCGGAGCGGCTGGGGCTCGCGGTCCAACTCGTCGTGGAAGCCGGACGGCAACCGCCCAGGGTGGAGGCGACCGCGTACTTCGCGCTGTGCGAGGGCCTGACGAACGTCGCCAAGTACGCGCCGGACGCCCGAGTGCGCATCGAGGTCACCGAAGCCGACGGATGGCTGCACGGCACGGTAGTCGACGACGGGCCCGGCGGCGCCACGCTGATCCCCGGCGGCGGGCTGGCCGGCGTCGACGACCGGATCCGCGCCCTGCACGGCCGGGCCGAGGTCAAGAGCCACGCCGGAGCGGGAACGCGTCTCCACGTCAGCCTGCCCTGCGGTTGAGTGCGCAGGCAGACCGGGTGGTGCCGCGTTACCGGTGCCGGAAGCGCGGCGTCCAATCTAGATCCGCGTTTTATAGTGGGCATCGATCGGCACTGCCTCGAGCGGAACGGAATCGGTGTTGAATAGGTTCGTTATTCCTGTACTCATTGTTGTCGTGATGAGCCTGGGGTTTTATGCATTCCCGGCGAGGGCTGCCGACCCACCCAGGAACTACGTTGCGCTGACGTTGGACGACGGGCCGGACGAGAACGCTGGCAGAGTAATGAACATCCTGCGCAACAACAACGCGCGGGGTGTCTTCTTCGTGATCGGAGCCAACGTGACGGCCCGACCGGGTCAGGTCCGGCGGATGCGCGACGAGGGGCATGTCATCGGCAACCACACGTACGATCACGTGGATCTCACCACGCTAGGGGCCCCCGAGATCGGCGAGCAGTTCGCGCTCACCAATGCGGCCCTCGCGCGGCTGAATGTCGTACCCGACCTCTTCCGACCCCCATTCAACCGGGCGAACGAGTCGGTCTGGGACGCCGGGTGGGACCAAGGAATGGCGATGGTTCGAGCTGATTGCGATCCGGCGGACTGGAGCTACACTTCCGCCCGGCCGATCCGTCAGAACGTCCAGAACTGCGATCTCCAGAATGGCTCGATAATTCAGCTGCATAGTTGGAATGCTGCGACGTCGCAGGCTCTCCCCGGCATGATAAGGGATATCCGCGCGCGCGGGTTCTGTCTAGGCATCGTCAAGCCCTCCACGGTCTGGAATCCGCTGCACGCGGGATGGATCGAGGTCGCCCCGAGTCCGGAGACGGACGGCTGCTGAGCAGCGTTCCGGCGCCGACCATGGCACGGACAGCGCGACAACCATCTCGGCGGGCACCCGGAAACGGCGACAACCAGGCCCTCGTACCGCAGACCACCCGCCGCGGACCGGTCGCTGCCCCCGGCGGGTGCTTCCACGCTGATCGCCGCCTCGTTCCCTCTCAGGCGGCGACGCGAGCGCGGACATTCCAGGGAGTGAGGGCCCGCCAGGGAGTGAGGGCCCGCCAGCGCGCGGGCGTCCGGCGCATGAGCAGCGCGCTGTCGAATTGGACGGAGCCTGGCGGGAATCGCTCCGGGTCGGTGAAGTAGGTCGATCGCATCGCCTCGACCCCGAGCGGCGCGAGCGTGAACCGCTCGGCGAGGAGTTCGACGCCCTCCAACGTGTCGGGCCGGCGCCCGGGTGACCAGCCGGTCGAGTCTCGCGCGAAGAAGGCGGTCGCGGCGTCGACGTCCGCGAACACCGAGCCCGGCGGCATGCGGTCGACGACTGGGCCCGCGAGCATCACGGCGTTGTCACCCGTGACGCTGCAGAGGTGGGCGTCGACGCGGTCGGGCGCGATCGTACGGTTGATGCTCGCGCGCTCATGGACGCCGGGGAAGAGCCTTCCGCCGGTCAGCGCGGTGGTGGCTGAGTCGGTGTGCCGGTAGCGCGGGATGAAGACGCCGTGGCCGGGCGCGGGGCCGTCGTCCCACTCGACCGCGATTCGGTGTGCGGCGTTCGCGCTGCGCAATCCGGTCCACGCCGGGAGACCGGCCGGGCGGATCGCCTCCAGCCACAGCAGGCAGATGCCCGCAACCGCGACGCCGCGGACCAGCCGCGGCCGGAACGGCGCCGGCAGCAGCCGGGCGGCGACCTCCGGGTCGACCTGAACGTTGACGAGCACGCGTTGCTCGATCCGGCAGTCGACGGTGCGCAGGGGCGTCATGATCCGAGCCTGCCGCATTTTGAGCGATCGCTCAAGCCGTAGCCTCCGACCGTCGTCGTGGGGCTCAGCCCTCCGTGACCCGCCACCGCACCCCGTGCTCGGACAGGAAGTCCATGAACGATTCGGGGGCGAATGCCTGCGACGGCGCCAGGACGCCGGCTTTGGCACCGTCCGCCACGAGTCTCCGCACTGCCTCCACCGCGATCACCGCTGTCTTGCCGTATCCGTCCGTGCCCTCGACCTCGCCACGCACGATGCGTCCGCCTGGCCCGGACGCCATGACCGAGATCGTCCACCTGCCCTGCCGCCGTTGTTCGTCGTCGGGTCCTTCGGGCAGGGCGTCGATGACCGCGGGGGCGATGCCGTCCTTCAGCACGTCGAACGAGCCGCCGAGCAGACCCTCCATACGTCCGACCGGCACGTGCCGGGGCACCGTCGCTACCGGCGGCAGCGCCGCCTTGCTCACCCCAACGAACTCGTCCACGCTCGGGAAGCGCCACGCCGCGTGGCTCGCCGCCCCGTAGGTCGCCCATCCGCCGTTCTCGTAGCGAAGCGCTCCGTCGAACAACAGGTCCGGGTCGAGCGACCGCAGGGTCCCGCGGCTCAAGCTGCCGTCGCGGTACCACAGCGCCACCGTCAGGCTGTCCACTGAGCCGGCGGTCTGCCCGACGAGGTGGCTGATGAAGTCACTCGGTCCGCCGTCGTCGGCCATGGCCGGCACGACCGCAACCCCCGCATCGGCGGCGGCATCGGTGAAGGTGTCGAAGACCTCGTTGATGTAGTGCTGTTCTCCGGTGGTGTCGACGTAGTGCGCGGCGGCGGCGATGGCTGCACGGATGACCGGCGCACCGAGCCGAGCGAACGGCCCAGCGGTGTTGATCACGGCGTCGGCGCCCGCGAACGCCGCGTCCAACGAAATCTGGTCGTCGATGGTGGCGATCCGGATCTCGAAGCCGGTACCGTCCGCGGCCGCGCGAAGCCGCTCGGCGTTCCGGCCGACGAGCACCGCTTCGATACCGCGGCGGGCGAGTTCGGCGACCACGAGGCGGCCCGTGAACCCGCTCGCGCCAATGACTGCGATCTTCATGAGTACTCCGTAGATCGTCTCTGTTGTGCCTGCGATCGACGGTAAGACCGGAGCAGACGGACGAACCATGTCCGGCAGTCCGACTTTGATGCTCGATCGTTCTTGCTTTCGGACGCCGGGATAGGCTGCACCTGTGGACGTACTGAGCGACGCGGTGACGATGATGCGTACCGGCCGTCCCCACTCGAACCGCAACAAGCTGAGCGCGCCCTGGGGTCTGCGCTTTCCGCCGACGGACGGCGCCGGATTCCACATCGTGCTCGGTGGTAGCTGCTGGCTACTGCCGGCCGACGCCGAGCCGCTGCGGCTGGCCACCGGCGACATCGTGTTCCTGCCCCGGGAGCCCGGGCACGCTCTCGCCAGCGAGCCCGGCAGCCCGCTCACCGAGTTCCGGTTGGGTGGGCGCGACCGCGAGGATGATCCAGGCGCCGGCGGCCCCGTCACCGAGTTGCTGTGCGGCGCTTACCTGCTCGACCGGTCGCGTCCCCACCCGCTGCTGGCCGACCTGCCCGACATCGTGCACCTGCCGGCCCACGTCGGACGCCACACCCGGCTACGGGCCGCGGTGGACCTGCTCGGCGCCGAACTCGCCGAACCGCGCGCGGGCGCGACCGCGAGCGTGTCCGCGCTGCTCGATCTCCTGCTGCTCTACCTGCTGCGCGCCTGGTTCGACGATCAGTCGGCAGGCTCGCCGACCGGCTGGCCCGCGGCGCTCGCGGATCGGGGCGTGAGCGCGGCGCTGCACGCGATGCATGCCGACCCGGCAGCGCCGTGGACGGTGCAGTCGCTCGGCGCGCGGGCCGGGCTGTCCCGGACGGTGTTCGCGCAGCGCTTCACCGCGCTCGTGGGCAGGCCTCCGCTGGCGTACCTGACCTGGTGGCGGATGACCCTGGCCGCGAAAATGCTGCGAGCGACCGACGCCCCGTTGTCCACACTGGCCCGAGGCTGCGGCTACTCCTCCGAGTTCGCCTTCGCCAAGACCTTCAAGCGGGAATTCGGCATCGCGCCAGGGGCTTTCCGCCGGCAGCCGGAAGCCGGCACCGCACCGGACGGGACGGCGGCTCCGGGGTAGCCGGCCGCGTCGGTGCGGTTCCGCGTCGGCGCGGTCAACCGGCTCGTGCCAGTCCGCTCCGGTACGCGTAGACGACAGCGCTGACCCGATCGCGCAGGTTCCGTTTGGCCAGGATCCGACCGACATGGGTTTTGACGGTCGTCTCGGCGAGGACTAGCAGGCCGGCGATCTCGGCGTTGGTCAGGCCCTCGGCGATCAGACCGCGCACCGATTCACGGTGTCAGCCTTGGGACTCGCGCAGGACCTGCCACTGCCTCCAGACGTGCTCGGGCTCGAGGTCTGCGTAGCCGCGGCTGCGTTCGAGCTTCTGCGCATCGGCGTGGGCCATCATCACGCAACTACCGTCGCTGGTGAGGCGCTCCACCTCGTCGCGACGAAGGGGCCGACCGGCCTTTTCCTCGGCGGCGGTCAGGAGGGCCACCAGCGCGGGCACGAATACGGGTCGAAGTTCGCTCCGCGGATCCGCCTCACCTCCCTCAGCGCCCAGACGCCAGATGCCGAAGGGGTTGTGGCAGGCGTGGCCCGGCGGATACCCGTCATCCGGCCAGCGCTCGAGGCGACGGCGAGGGGTGTCCAGGTCAGGCCGGAAGGTATCGCCGCTGACCAGCACGGGGTCCTCCGCCAGCTGGTACACGTTGAACGTGCCGAGGATCTGGGTGGCCTCCGACGGTGCGGCCTCGACCTGCGTATCGGGTAACCCGAACACGTGCATGCCGCAGGAGCGCAACACACCGCGGTCCTGGAGCACCACGACGGCGCAGCGGTAGAGCATCCCCGGGTCTCCGCCCTCCAGCGCCCGAAGCCAGTGCGCGACCGGCCAGCCCAGCTTCGACTGTTCGAGCCGCACGCCCAGCGCCCCGGCCTGGCCCAGCGCGGCGATCAGCGTCGCCACTTCTCGCGCCGCCGCACCGAGGTACACCGGCAGATCCAGCACCAAGGCACTGCCGGCCCCGGCGACCGCGGACTGCTCCTCCGCCGACATCGTGCCGTAACCGAATGCCTGGCCGAACGAACCGTCGTTCTCCACCCACTCCACCAGCGCGCGAAATCCGAGGTCCGGCGAGGTGAGCGACTGGTCGTCCAGCGTCAGACCGGAACGTCCGAGCGAGTCCTGCCATTGAGCCGGAGTCGCCGCGGTCCCCGGGACGAGAAGCCGCACACCGTACACGTGATCATCGGGCATGCAGCGGAGGCTAATACCGCTCCGCGAGGCCGCTGAATCCACATGTCCGCCCTGAGGGCGCGCCCGGCCGAAATGAGGATGCGCAGGCCGCACGAAGTCGATATTCCTGTCACCGTGCCGCAGCTGAGCTCTCCGGTCGAACGGGTGCATCGATCGTTCCTTGCTGCCATGGCCGAGTTCCGCGACGAAGGACGAGGCGACGTCGGCGACGACACCATGATCAGCAAAGAGTTACGCGAGTTCGCGGACCGCTGGCCGACGCGCGAGGGCTTCGCCGAGTACGTCGGCTGGTTGCGGGCGCAAGCGCTGGAGGACTCTCCCCGGCCCGAGGGCTTCGTGCCGTCGACCACGCTGTGGTGGATCGAGGATGACGACTACCTGGGTCGAGTCGCGATCCGGCACCGCTTGACCCCGCACCTGTTCGAGGTCGGCGGCCACATCGGATACGACGTGCGGCCGTCCGCGCGACGGCGTGGCCATGCCACCGCCATGTTGCGTGCCGCGTTGTCCGTGGCGCACGGTCTGGGCATCGCTTCGGCGTTGGTGACGTGCGATGCCTCGAACGTCGCCTCGCGGAAGGTGATCGAGGCCAACCGCGGCACCTTCGACGATCAGCGTGGCGAGAAGCTGCGATTCTGGGTGCCGACCACCTGAATTTCTTCGGCGACGTCGGTCCCATGGGCACGCCAACGGGATGGCTGCGCGCAGGCCTGCGATGACCGCACAGCCCGCCGAGCAGCACGGGCCCCAACCCCGACGACATCGTCCGGCGACTGCCGCCCGATCAGCGCGAGCGATTCCTCCACGACTACCGGGCCGCCCTCGACGCAGCGCAGGCGACCTGGCGCTACCACCAGTTTCAGGACGTGCTCCAGCTCTGGGAACTGCGGGCCAGCGCCTACAGCCAACCTGACTACGGACAACGAGCGGCGGGGGGCTAGGTCCGGGGAATCTGGCAACTTCGATCCCGCCGAAGAGAATCTCCCGACTGGCCCCGGCCGGCCTCCGCGTGAGCTAGGCATCTCGAAGCGGCGCAATCCACTGTCCGGACGGCCATCAGCTCAGCCGACGAGAGGCAGTCTACGGCCTAGCCAGGTGAGCCAGGGCCGCCGTCACCATCGCCGCGACCCCGGTCGGCAGCGTTTGCCGCACGTCCGGTGCGAAGCGGGGCGAGTGGTTCGCCGGCAGAGCCGCCAGTCGCTCCGCCATCGAGTGGCCCGGCGCCTCGGTCACCTGCCGGCGGCCGGCCGATCCGAGCATCCAGTAAACCGTGGCCGCCCCGGCCGACGCGTAGTGCGGAAAGTCCTCAGTCGCCATCGACGGTGGCCAGACCGCCAGCCGCTCCGAGCCGACCAGCCCCTCGTGCGCCGCCCGGGTCACCGCCGTCGCCTCCGGATCGGGCACGTTCACCGGCGACGCGGTGGCGATCCGCACCTCCGGCGGCTCCACGCAGCCGGAGGCGGCGCACTCCGCCCGCACGACGCGCTCCACGGCGGCGCGGAGCCGGGTCAACGTGGCCTCGCTCAGGGCCCGCACCGTGATGCTCAGGCTGGCGCTGTCCGGCAGCACGTTGCTCCGGTGACCGGCGTGCAGCGACCCGACGGTGAGGACCACCTGCTCCGCGGCCGCGAACTCGCGAGCGACGATCGTCTGCAGCCGCAACACGGTCGCCGCGGCGGCGACCACCGGGTCGATGCCCAGATGGGGCGTCGCGGCGTGGCTCCCCCGGCCGTGGATGACCACCTCGATCGTGGTGCTGCCGGCCGTCATCACGCCGATGCCGTGCGCGAGCATGCCGGCCGGAAGCGGTGCGGTGTGCTGGGCGAGGACCACGTCAGGTCGGCCGAAGCGTTCGAAGAGCCCGTCCTCGAGCATGTCGCGAGCGCCCTCGAGCGTCTCTTCCGCCGGCTGGCCGACGACCAGCAGGGTGCCCTGCCAGTGATCCCGGCCCGCCACCAGCCGCCGGGCGGCACCGGCCAGCGCGGCGACGTGGAGGTCGTGCCCGCAGGCGTGCATGACCGGTACCGGGAGTCCGTCGGCACCGGTGGCGGTGACCGCGCTGGCGTACGGCAGGCCCGTCTGTTCGGCCACGGGCAGCGCGTCCAACTCCGCCCGCAGCATCACCACCGGGCCGGGTCCGTTGTCGAGGATCCCCACCACGCCGTGCCCACCGACGTCGCCGGTGACCCGCAGTCCGTCCCGCGCCAGCCACCCGGCCAGCCGCCCGGCCGTGCGTCGCTCCGCCCCGGACAGCTCCGGGTGGGCGTGCAGATCCAGGTAGAGGGCGGTCGCCTCGGTCAGGACGGACCGCGCGCCGGCGGGCGCCACGGGCCCCGCCGCGGTCACCGGAGGGCTCCGGGGGTGCCGCGCCGCACCGGACGCGTTTCGGGTGACAGCCAACTGACAGCGGATGCCAGGGCGTTCGGTGAGCGCCTCGGGATGCAATAGCTATGCACGGTTACAGCGACACCCGCCGTTACATCGGCCCGGTCGCTCCAGCTAGGAGAAGCAATGAACTCGAATAGTCTCGTCCCGTTCAGCAACAACCTCACCTCTCTCGCTTCCGAGCTGCTCGAACTGGAGTCTGAGACGTTCTCGATCTCCGACTACGCGGATGCCTCCGAGGCGATCCTCGCGTCCTGCTCCTCGTCGGCCACGACCAGCACGACCAGCAGCACCACCTCGACGACGAGCTGCAGCGCCTGATCTGGCAGGAAATTCGACGGCCGTCCACCGCTACAGGTGGGCGGCCTTTCGCTGTCCACGCGGCCGCCCCGGTTCAGTCCACGCGGCCGCCCCGGTTCAGTCCGCACGGCCGCCCCGGTTCAGGGAAACGGATGCGGCACCCGGTGGATCTCCTCCTCGGTGAGATCGCCGGCGCGCCAGCCGGCCCGGCGGAACGCCGTGCGGAGCCTGGGCATCCGCAGCGCACGCTGTCGTGACCAGCCGAAGTCGATCGGCAGCAGGCCGGGGACGATCATGCAGACGCTGTGCAGCCCCATCCACTCCTGCTCGGGCGTGGTCTGATCGACCACGATCACGTCGAACCCGGCCCGCGTCAGCTCCGCCTGGCAGTGCCGCAGGTCGGCGAGAAGGTCGAACCCGGTGCCGGATCCGGCGGGGTAGAGCTCGTGCATCGGCATCGGCTCCCGCCGGTCGAGGTAGCGCTGCGCTTGTTTTCGCATGCGCGGCAGCCCGAACAGACCGGAGTGGTCGACGAGCTGACGGACATTGCCGTAGTCCTCGGCCATCGCTTCGAGCTCCGCCCACCGCTGCGCGACCTGCCGCGGCATCTGGGGGATGTACGTGAGCACCTCGGCGAGCGCCGACTCCACCGCGGTCTCCGGGTCCAGGCTCGCCGCCGCCGCGAACGACAACGTGCCCGGCCCTCCGTCGCGCCGGACGGCCAGCCCGGTGACGACCGGTACCGCGAGGTCGACCCGGTTGTCGAACGCGCGGACGTCGTAGCCCCGGAGTTCGGCCCGGTCGACCATGGCGCGCAGCGTCGGGCTGGCGGACGACGCGAGGTCGATCTCGGCGAGCCGGGCACCCCCGTACCAGCCGAGCAGGAAGGCGTCCCGCTCGATCAACTCGAGCAGTCCGAAGAGGATCGCCTCTTCCAGGCAGCTCCCGACCGCGCACCCGCTGGACGTGGTGAAGACGAAGTTGTCGCCGACCGCACCGGCGCTGTAGTGGCACAGCCTCCGCGGCACCAGGATCGGCCGGTCGTCGCGCAGCGAGTAGCCGCGTACCCACGGAATACGACGATCGGCGGAGAAGACCGTCGTCGTCGGGTCGTCCCGGTAGGTCTCCGGCGCGTAGAGGCCGCAGTCAGCCGGGTCGAGGGCCGTGTCCCCGAGCGCACGGTAGGAGTCGAGGATCGGCTCCGGGGCCCGGCGACGATGGGTGCCGGCGTAGCGCTCCAGACCTTCCAGCGTGGCCAACCCACGACTGGCGGCCACGGAGTTCGCCTGACCGCTCCAGGTCACGTCGACCAGACCGGCGTAGCTCCGCACGAACACGCTCCCGGTCACCGGCGCGGTGGTCGGTGAGGTCAGATTGAGCACCGTGCCGGCGCAGAGCGCACCGCACACGGGATTGACCAACGCCGTCGTCGGCAACGCGTAGTCGTCCACCGACGTCAACCGGTAGACGTCCGGCGCGGGCTTGAGCCGGCGGCGCAGCCCCGGCTCGACCGGTGGACCGGCCGGACGCGGACACGTCGGGCAGAGCGGATCGGCCAGCAGGGGGTAGGTCCTCGTCCGCAGCGTCGCGAACTCCAGACACGACACCTGGGCGAGTGCGGAGTCGGCTCGGCCGCCGGTCATCACCGCTCGGTAGAGGTGCCAGACGGCGTCGGTGAGGTACTCGGACAGCAGCGGCCAGCCGACGCCCCCGCACGTCGCGTCGCCGGTCTCCAGCGCGTCGCGTTCCGAGCGCGAGCGCAGCCGCTGCCATCGCGCCCCGAGGCAGTGCCCGCAGGCCCGCGGCGGGCCGCCGTTGGCGCCCCACGGTCCGATCAGGACCGCGCTCGCGGTCAGGTGGACGTTGGCCGACCCCCGTGCCGGCTCCGGCCGGGCCAGGACGTCGGCGGCGCCGAGCGCCACCACGTCCGGGCGCGGGAGCCCGGGCTCGGTGCCGTCGTACCGGTCGAGCAGCGCGTGCCGCAGCTCGACCGCGGTCGCGGCGAGCGGGGACTCGTCGCGGCTCACCCGCTCGGCCAGCACGGTCACGGCTGGTTGCTCCAGCGGAACATGCGCATGCCGATCGCACCGAACACGATCGTGAAGCCGGCGAGCGCCGCACAGGCGATGCCGTAGTCGGCCAGAGTGCCGCGGCCGGCGAGGGCGTACGACATGCCGTCGTTGACGTAGCGCAGCGGCAGCACCTTGGAGATGACCTGGAGGAATCCCGGCATGAGGTGGAGTGGGAAGAACGAGCCGGAGAGGAACGCCATCGGCACGATCACGCAGTTGGCCACGGCGGCGACGGCCTCCGGGGTCTTGGTCCGGGCGCCGACGATCAGGCCGAGCGCGAGGAACGTGGCGATCGCGAGCACCAGGATCGGCAGGGCCAGTGGCCAGCGAGGGTCCAAGCTCATGCCGAGGAACGGCAGCATCGCCACCCCGACGAAGAGCACGGCTTGCAGGACGCCGATGAACTGTGCCACCACGAACCGGGACGCGAGCACCGACCACAGCGGCGCCGGGGTCATCCGGATCAGCCGCAGCAGGTCGTCATTGCGCCACTGCATGAGCGTGAAGGCGACGGTGAAGAGCGCGGCGTTGGCCAGCCCCCAGGACAGTACGCCCGGCGCGATGTAGGTGATGTAGTTGACGGAGGTGTCCTCGACCTGCTGACCCTGGAAGATCAGGCCGAAAACGACGAGGAAGATCAGCGGGAAGGCGAACGTGAAGAACACCGTCGTGGCGTCGCGGGTGGAGCCCCGATAGGCGGCCTTGGTGAGGGCGGAGTAAGCGGTCATGACGTGAGCTCCAGATAGATGTCTTCCAGCGTCACCGTGCGGGTCTCGACACCGTCGAGCCCGACCGCGCCGCCGACCGCCGTCAGCAGCCGACCTCCGGACGTGGTCGAGATGACGAGGCTGTCGCCCTCGACGACGGCGTCCTCGGCACCGTCGAGCAGTAGGGCATCCGCCACGCTCAGCCGGTCGGCCGCGAGCAGCACCTTGGACGGCAATGCGGAGCCGCCGATCAGATCGCGCGGACTGCCGAGGGCTACGACGGCGCCGTCGGCGATGATCGCGACCCGGTCGCAGAGCGCGTCGGCCTCGTCGAGGTGGTGCGTGGTGTAGATGATCGTCTTCCCGGCGGCCTGCAGCCCCCGCAGCGTCGTCCACAGCTCGCGGCGAGCCTGCGGATCCAGCGAAGCCGTCGGCTCGTCCAGGAAGAGGACCTCGGGATCGTGGGTGAGCGCGGAGGCGATGGCCAACCGCTGTCGCTGGCCGCCGGAGATCGCCTTCACCCGGGTGTCGGCGGCGCCGGTGAGGCCGACCAGTGCCAGCGTCCGGTCGACCGCCTCCGGCGGCGCGCCGTAGAGCGCGGCGACCGTCTCCAGGTGCTCGCGTGCGCTCAGCCGGGGGAAGAACGCGGAGCTCTGGGTCTGCACGCCGATCCGGCGCAGCAGGGGCACCGTCCGCGGCACCGGGGCCATGCCCAGGACGGCGACCGTCCCGGCGTCGGCCTCCCGGAGGCCCTCCATGATCTCGATCAGCGTCGTCTTGCCGGCGCCGTTGGGTCCGACGAGACCGAAGAACTCGCTCCGGTGCACGACGAGTGAGATGCCCGCCAGTGCCCGTACCTCGCCGTACTGCTTCCGGACGTCTGTCAGGACGACAGCGTCGCTGTTCATCGATGTGCTCATCGGATCTCTTCCTTCGGGGTGGTAGGGCGGGTGCGCGAGTCCGCCGGGCGGGCCAGCCAGCCGGCCAGCGTCATCGAGAGAACCGCGATCGTGATCACGACGCCGGGTGAGCCGAACCGCTCCGTGACCAGCCGGCGGCAGGCCAGCAGCACTCCCACCGCCGCGCCGGTGGCCGCGACGACGCCGAACAGTGCGTACAGGCCGTAGAGGAGCCGAGCCTTCGACCGGTACGCGGCGGCACCAGGGCCGCGCCCGACCGCGCGACGCAGCAGTAGGTGGACGAACCGGCGACTCTCGGTCGTCAGATGCGCGACCCGGAGGCCGTGGCCGAGCATCTTGTACCCGTCCAGCGGAGCCAGCGGGATCAGGTTCAGCATCGCCTGGGCACTGCCGACGAGCAGCAGGCCGGCCAGCGCCGGTCGGGCCTCGGACGACGTCGGCAGCACCACCCACACGACCGCGATGGGCAGCAGCAGCGCTGCGTTGACCAGTGCGCCCGACCCCGCGATGACGATCTGCCGAAGCGGCGAGCGCAGGTAGAGGTAGCTGTCGACGGTGCAGCGCAGCGTCAGCAGGCTGATGCCCGTCACCGGGCAGCCGAAGTGCCTGGCCGCGAGGCCGTGTCCCAGCTCGTGCAGTGCCGCGCTGAACCAGACGAGCCCGGCGACGCCGATCAGCAGCAGTGGTCGCTCCAGCAGCCACCGCCCGCCGTCGAGCAGCTCGCCCAGGTGCAGCGCGAGGTAGAGCTCCATGGCCACGACCATCCCGAGCAGCGGCCAGAGGACGCCGCCGGTGATCGCGAAGCCGACTAGCCGCTGCGCCGCCACGACGATCCCCGGCGCCGACGGCTCGCTCGCCTCGGGCGTCGCGGTATGCGGCTCGTCTCCCGGGACGAGCAGCTCGCGGGCGGCGAGCAGCCCGACGAATTGCCGCCAGTGCGCCTCACCGAGCCGGCGGCCGAACACGGCGGCGTAGTCGTCGCCGATCGCGGCGAGGCTGCGGGTACCGTCCAGCCGCTCGAGGAGGAAGTGCTCCTTGCCGCTGACCTCGAACGCGCGTCCGCTCCGCAGGTCTTTGACGCGGTAGATCTCACCGGGTCCGCGCAGCACCGCCCCGCCGAGCAGCACGTCGCGGCGTAACCGCGGCTGCGCGTCGAGCAGGGCCGCGGTGCTCACGGTGACTCGTCGGTACGGGCCGGCGGCTCGCTCAGCGACCGTCCGAGGAGGTAGGCCAGGTAGGCCTCGTCCCGGATCGTCACGTGGAAGCGGTTGTTGGTCATGTGCAGGTACGGCGAGAGCAGCTTCTCCGCGACGGCGTCCGGGTCGGTCAGGCGCTCCTGACCGGTACCGTCCCACGAGCCGAAGACCAGCTCGCCGCGGCTCGCGAGGTCCTGCACCCGGGCGCTCAGCTCTCGGCAGTGCACTGCCCAGCCCTGCAGGAACATCGGCAGGCGCTCGGTCTGTCCGCTCTCCAGCGCGTCGAGGGTGTGGGTGAACCGGCGCCCGACGCCGGCGGCCATCGCGCCGTACTGGCGCTCGTACTCCCCGGTGCCGATGAAGTTGGTTCCGGCGAAGGCCCGGTGCCAGAACTGCAGGTACTTCTCCAGGAACGCGACGACCGCGGCCCGGTCCTTCAGGAAGCAGCCGGCCATCACCATCATCAGCTGCGCGGACACCCCGAACAGGATCGGTCGCAGGTGCAGGTTCATGCTGCGCATGGAGTTCAGGACGACGTCGCTGGAGTGCTGGAAATGCCACTCCGCGAGCGCCGTGCCGGCCGGACCGCCGTACTTGTCGTACTCGGGTTCGTACGGCCGGAACGAGAACGAGTTGTTCGGGCGCAGCAGCATCTGGCCGTCCGCGTCGACCAGGTCCGGCGGCGGGCCGCCCGGGTACTCCAGGGCGAAGAGCGTGTTGTACAGCTCGCTGAGGAAGCCGCCGCCCATCTCGTAGAGCGCGGGGCGACGACGAAGGAACGCCTCGATCGCCGCCGCGCTGCGCTCGCGAACCTCGTCAGTGGCGTCGGCCGACACCGGCCGGAGTCGCAACCGGACGTGCGGCCCTTCCAGCCAGTAGTTGATGAAGAAATAGCCGGAGATCAGCCCGTCCTCGGTGAGCTCACGGACCAGTGGCCGCACACAGTGGACCAGCAACGGCTGCGCGTTCGCGGCGTAGAAGATGTGGATGGCCTGCCAGTCACCGGCGACGGACACCGGGTGGGACGGGGCATGTGCGGGGAGCGTCATCACTGCCGCCAATGGGTTTGGATCGCCAGCTCGGCGACGTGATCCCCGCGCCCGGAACGGACGTGGAGGTCGTCGTGCTGCGGCAGCATCTCCCGCAGCACGACGCGGTCCGCCCCGGATTTGACGAGACGTTCGAACGTCGACAGCGACAGGTAACTGTCGAAGTCGAGGTACTGCGGCTTGGCCGGCAGCGGTCCGCCGTCGCCGGCCTGGACGCTGACGAACACCTGCCGCGGCAGGCCGTGGACGCCGCGCCAGCGTTGCCAGCCGAGGAACCACGTGTGGTCCGGCGAGCCGGGCGCGCGGATCGGGAGGTCCGCCGCGGTGACCCGCCAGCTCCGTCGGCTGAGCACTAGGCTGCCGATCCGCACCCGGGGCCGGCTCGTCACGCCCTCGCAGGGCTCCGCCGCCGGTACCCCGCCCCAGAGGTCCAGGTGCCCCATCGAGCTGGGCGAGAGCAACAGCAGCGTCCGCGGCACCTCGGGGAGCACCGATGGGATCAAGTAGCCGAAGTAGAGCGGGACGACTTCCCGGCCGAGCCGGCGCGAGCGCAGCACCAACCGGTCCTGGACCGGGTCGTGGACGAGGATGAGGTCGTCCAGGGCGATCTGCCGCTCCGGTGGCGCGCAGCTGTGCTCCCCGGGACAGACGATCTCGTAGTCGGTGAGCCGGCCGTGCAGGTTGAGGTTGGTCGTCGCAGCGCCGCCGGTGACCTCGGCGAAGACCGCGCCGGAGGGCTGGATCGCCCGGCCGGTGTGCCGCAGCTCGTCGGAGAGGCCGGTGGGGGCCCCGAAGCCCGCACCGTCGTCGAAACAGTGCGTGAACCGACTGAACGCGAACGACAGGCCGCCGTACGACTGGTTCAGGACGACGAGCGGGTCCGGGTTCCGGACGGCGAGCTGGAGGAAGTGGCTCTGCGCGATCGTGGCACCGGCGATCGGCGCCAGCCGTCGTGCGACGTCCGCGGCCAGCTCGTCGTCGAGGTAGACCTCCCCGTCCGGCTGGGATCGGGCCCAGAGCGCCCGCATGCCGGCGACGAAGTGCCTGCGGGCCTCGTCCAGCGCGGTGATCTCGGGCAGCCGCATCCAGTTCTCCTCCGGCACGTACTCCCCGTCGTCGTCGAAGGGGCGCCGGTCGGCGGTGAAGGAGGCGTACTGGTCGTAGAAGTCCTCGTGGAAGTCGGCGACGAGCTGGAGCACGTCGGCGCACTCCCCGCCGGTGCCGAACCGGGCCAGGAAGAAGCCCTTGAACGTGATCCGGTGGGCCAGCGTGCGGTCGAAGACCGGGAGGATCCGCTCGACCGCGGTGAGGGCCGGGCCGACGAGCCGCATCCACGCGGCGAGGTCGAGACCGAGGGCACGGTCGGCGACCCGCACGTCTTCGTAGAGCAGGGTCTGCGGCATGGTGGCGTCCTCGCTGCCCAGTCCACGCACCAGCCCTTGCAGGTCGGCGCGCAGCGCGGTCAGCAGAGCTCGCCTGGTGGCCGCGTCGGCGGTCGGGTACCGGTCGAGGTGCCCGATCGGTGCGGCCAGCCCCGCGGCGAGTTCGGTCGCCCAGGGCCGGTCCAGGCCGCGGAGCGCGTCTCGCATCGCGCGCAGCGGTTCCGGGGTGTGGACGTCGATGTGCAGGCACCGAACTTGCAGCATGCCCAGGTCGAGCAGGGTCGAGAGATAGCGTTCGCACTCCTCCGGCCGGGCACCCTGCTGGGTCGCCAGCCAGCGCACCACGTCGCCGCAGCGGAGCGCCGGGCGCTCGGCGAAGACGTCGAAGAGCCGATCGAGGATGCCGCTGCGGCGCAGGAAGAACATCTGGTCCTGGACGGTGTCGAAGCTGACCGACGCGCTGTCGTCGCCGGTCGTCACCGATCGGCGTACGTAGCGGATCCGGTCGTCGTCGCGGCGCCAGCCGGGTGCGAGCTCGACCGGCAGATCACCGCGCCGCGGCGGATCGGCCAAGATCGCCTCGGCCAGGCGGCCGAGTACGACGACGTTGATCCGCGCGTGGCTCGACCAGTCCTCGGGCACCGTGACCCGGGCTCCGTCGGTGAGGTCATCCGTGGGCCGCACGGACGTCGCCCGGCCGAGCCCCACCCCGGTGAACGTGCTGAACGGGCTCGTCTTGCAGGCGGTGCGGTAGAGGTACGCGAGCAGGGACTGCTCCAGCCTGCGTGCCCGCTTGTCGGCCTTGACCAGGGCGTCCGGGGCAAGCGTCCGGAGCTGACCGGCCAGGGTGGGCGAGGCCAGCGGGAGTGCCAGCAGGAGCCGCTCCTCGTCGGCCAGGCGCCGCAGTTCGTAGCGGCTGGCGACGAGCTCCCTCGCGATCCGGTCCGGTCCGGACGTGTCGAGCTCCGCGACCAGCCGGAGTGCGGTGATCCACTCCTCGAACAGGACGGCGGCTTTGTCGTCGAGGGCCGAGACGAGCGCCGACGCGTCGGCAGGGGCCGCCGGGAGCGTGCCGCGGTGCACCTGGCGACGCAGCCGCAGCAGACCGCGGCGGCTCTCCTCGTCGTCGTTTCCGGCGATCAGGTCGTGCAGTGCGTCGGCCAGCTCGGTGCCCCGGGCGCACAGGGCGGCCTCCTCGCGGAGCATCTCCTCCGCCCAGGAGGTGCTGTCCGGGCAGCGCAGCGGGTGCACGACGGACGCCGGCAGACCGGCGACCCGGAGCATGAACAGCGGTGCGTACGGCGTCGCGCCGTTCCGCGGCTCAGACGAGTTCATAACGGAAATCCGCCGGGTGCGAGCGCTCGTGACCGACGAGCATGATGAGCAGCGGTTGCTCGCCGCTATCGGCGAGATCCAGCTCCTCGATGTAGGAGATGTTGTCGAACCCCAGGGCGACTCCACAGCCGATGTCCAACGCCGCGGAGGCCGTGTAACAGGCTTGCGCGATCGCGCCGATCGTCGCGTTGACCAAGTGGTAGCCCCGGTCGCCGAGCGCGGCGAGGACCGCCGCTGTGCGGACCGTCGGCACCAGGACCGCGGCGGCCTGCTCCAGGTTGTAGTTGGCGAGGAAGTAGTTGCGTTCGACGAACTCGCCCGGTGGCCCGGCCTTGACCAGCCGCAGCGTGTTCTCGGCGGCTTCGTACTCGTACGCGCCGGGTGGGACGCCGTCGACGTGGTTGACGAAGGCGTAGAGCTTCGAGAGCGACGGGGTGTCCGGGCGGTTCACGTCGCAGTCGATGCGCGTACCGGCGCTCGTGGCCAGCAGCGCCGCCAACTCCGCGCTGCTGATCGGCCGCGCGGCCTCGAACCGGCCGAAGCTGCTGCGCCGACGCCGCAGGGCGGCACGCATGCTCATCGGCATCAGCGCCGGAGCGGGCAGCGGGAGGTCCGGAGCAGCAGGGACCCGGGGCGCGGCCGCGGCCGTGCGCAAGGCGCCGGGATCGGGCCGGACCGTGGCGCCGGAGGCCGCGGTGTGCATCCGTTCGACGCTGTCGAACGTGAACACCCGGTGGGACCGCTCCCGATCGGCGTGGGTGACAACCGGCGGGTGCGACGGCGCCGGACCGGCTCCCCCGCGTGCGCCCTGCCAAGCCAGGGGCACGACAGCGAACACGCTCTCTTCACCGTCGGGCAGTGCGAGCAACCGGGCCAGCCGCTGCTCGTCGAACCAGAGGGCCGGTTCGATCCGAAGCCCCTCGGCGCGGGCCCACATCGTCCAGGTCTGCAGCGTCGTCCCCACGTCCATCGTGACCGCGTGGTAAGCGAAGCTGTTGTACTTGAACGCGTTCTGCCAGTACTTGATCCCGACGACGAGGAACTGGTCGGTCCGCGCGGCCTCGGGCAGAGCGCCCAGCGCCGCCCGCACCTCGCCGCTGGCGTCGCCGAGCGCCAGCGGCTGCATCGCGTGACGCTGCGTCGAGTAGTAGTAGATCCCCGGGGTCACCGGACCGTTCGGCCCGCAGATCCAGTAGATGCTGCACGGATAGAGCCCTCCGCCGGACGCCGTGCCACGGAACCAGTTGGCGTGCGCGTAGGAGGGCAGGGCAGGCAGGTCGGTGTTGGCCTGGACGCCGAGCCGCCGACCGAGCAGCGCGTAGGAGTCGTGCAGCATGCCGGCGAGCGTGGAGAGCGTGAAGCCGGTCTCCCCCGGTTCGGCGCCGGCGGACAGCCCCGCATCGGCCGTGCCCGAGGGCGCAGCGTCGACGGGCAGCGGAAGCGAGTCGACACCAGGGTAGAACTTGCCCTTCCGCGGCGCGTCGCCCCAGTCTGGTGTGAAGTCGACGGGTTCCATCGCGATCCGTCCACGCCGCATGATCGCGGGCGCGTACTGCTGGGCGTACCCCACGACGACCGCCTCCTGTCTCGTCTGATGGGCCGTGCCGGTGCCGGCTCGCGCGCCGTTCATGGGAACGGGTGCGGGGCCGGGTTGAACTCGTCCGGGCGCAGGTCGTGGTCGCGGTGGCCGGACGCCCGGAGCGCCGTGCGCATCCGCGGCATCAGCGGCGCCCGCTGGCGCTTGACGCCGAAGTCGATCGGGATCAAGCCCGGAACGATCACCTTGACCGTCCGCAGCCCCAGGTCGAGTTCCTCCGGCATCGTCTGGTCGACCACGATCACGTCGAACCCCGCCGCGGCGATCTCCGCCACGCAGTGTTCGAGGTCGGTCAGCAGGTCGGTGGAGAGCTCCGGCCCGGGCCGGACACGACCGAACCGTTCCGCCAGTGCCACCGGCACCGTGGCGCCTCCGAGGAGGAAGTCGGCGTGCCGGGCCATCTCGGGTAGCCCGTAGAGCAGAGGGTGGTCGTGGAGCCCGATCACCTTGCGGTAGTCCTCGACCATCGGCCGGAGCCGCGCCTCCGCGTCTCGGGAGCGCATCTCGATCTTGACCGCGTCGGTGGCGATCTCGGAGAGCGCTGCGCTCATCGCCGCTTCCGGGTCCAGGCTCGCGCCGGCGCCGAAGGCGAGGGTGCCGAGCCCGGGTCGCTGCCGCACCGCGACCGCGGTCACGACCGGAACCGTGAACGTGATCCGATTGTCGAAGAACCGCGCTCGGTAGCCGTACATGGCCAGCCGATCGACCATCTGCCTGGTGGCGGGTCTGCTGCTCGTCGACGGATCGATCTCCGGCAGCGGTGCGCGGCCGTACCAGGCGAGGAGGAACGCGTCCCGCTCCACGGCCTCCATCAATCCGAAGTAGATGGCCTCGGCGAGACAACTCCCCGAGGCACATCCGTTGGAGGTCTCCTGCACGAACCGGGACTCCGCGGGGACGGTGTGGTAGTACGCGAGGACCTCGGGGACCAGGATCGGTCGGTCGTCCCGCAACGAGTGACCCCACACCCACTTGATCTCGGTGTCCGGCGTGAACTGGGTCAGGTGCGGGTTGTCGCGGTACAGCGCGTCGGAGTACATGCCACAGACGCGCGGGTCGAGGGCGTCCGCGCCGAGCGATCGCAGCGACGCGATCCGGTCGGCGGTCCGTCCACGAGCCCGCAGGCCGGCCGCCCGTTCCAGACCCTCCAGCACGGCGACCATGCCGCTGTGCGCGTACGTGTCGGCGTGTCCGCCGAAGAGCGTCTCGCGCAGGTAGCGCCCCGAGCGCAGGGTGAACGAGCCGAGCACCGCAGCTGTCGACGTGGACGTGAGATCGGGCAGGGCGGCCGCGCTCAGCGCGCCGCAGATCGGGTTGGCGAACGCGGCCAGGTCCAGGCCGTAGTCGTCGACGTCGCGCACCCGGAACGTGCGGGGCTCCGGTTTCGGTGCCGCTAGCAGCCGGAGGGATGCGCCTGCCGATGAGTCGGGAACGCATCGGCCGCAGTCGGGGCACTCGGCGTCCGGGGCGAGCGGCAGCCGCCGGATCCGCAGGGTCTCCAGGTCCACGTGGTAGATCTCGGCGAGGTGCGGTGCCGCTGCCGCGCCGCTGCCTGCTCGGTGGGCGCGGATCAGCGCGGCCAGGGTGTCCGCGACGAACGGCGTCGGGTACGGCGACTGGCCGACGGCGCAAGTCTCTCCGCCGAGTTCCAGGGCGTCCCGCAGGCTGGAGGAGCGCACCGACTGCCAGCGGCGCGCCAGGCATCCGGCGCATGCCGGCGCCGTCCCCGTGGCGGAAGGCATCGGTCCGACGAGCGCGTGGTGTCCGTAGAGGAAGACCGGGACCGTGCCAGGCGGGGGCCGATCTCCCGCGGCCACCGAGAGTTCGTCGCGGATGCCGAGCGGGGCGATCCACACGTCCGGCGGGGTCGACGGGTCCGGCTCCGCGGTGGTGTCCGGACCCGACCTGGTCAGTTCGCGGCCGACCAGGTCGGCCAGGGTCCGGCAGGCCGACTCCCAGGGTGTCTCCGCTGCGGTCGACCGCGGTGCGCCCCGGCCGGCCAGGAGGGTGGTCATCCGACGTCCGGGCCGGTCAGCAGCACCCGCACCGTCGCGATGCCGCCGATCCGCAAGTCGGAGGGGGTGGTGACGACGGCGAGCGCGTCCTGGCCCGCCGCTCGCACGCTGTCGAGCACGGTCGCCAGGCTCCCCGTCGCTGCCGGCCCGACCGGCGCCTCAGCGTTCGGCCGCAGGGTCCCGGCGTCGAAGTCGGTCAGTAGAGCGTCACCGTCGTCGACGAACTGCCGGTCGGGGTCCTGCTGCCGTAACTGCACCGCGCCGAGCAGGTCGCGGAGGGACTCCACCGCCGCCCGCGCCCGATCGGGGTGGCCCGCGACCCGCCAGACCGGGGCCGCGGACGGGTCCACGGTCCGGGCGAGCAGGACGTGCGCCGATCCGGTGGTCGCGGCGCCGAGGTCGAGCAGCTCGATCTCGGCTCCGAGGTTGGCCGCGGACTTGACGAGGAAGGTGAGTTCGGCGTCGCCGTCGGCCGTCGCCGGCCCGACCGGGGTGATCCGGGCGAGTCCGCGGATCGCCCGCAGCAGCGCCGCGTAGCTGAGCGCCGAGAGTATTCCCTGCTCGACGGCGGCGGCGAGGGACGCACCCGCCCCGGTCCCCGCCCGGGTCGGGACGAACATCCGGGCGTCGTTCTCCGGCCCGAAGGGGCGTACGGCCGCCATCGGCACCTGCCGAACGTCGCCGGTCAGCAGGGACGTCGCCGTGGTCCACGGGCCCGGCACCGTGGCGTTCCCCGCGATACCGCTGGCGATGCCCAGCATCGCCGGATCCACCCGCGGTGTCCCCGCCGGTCCGCGGTCAACGATCCGGGCCCGGACGTGATCGGCGTAGACCCCGGCGGCGGCGTGTAGCGCACGTCGGCGCGCGCCGGCGATGTGGTGCACGTCGAAAGCGGCGATCTCGCGCTCGCGAGTGTGGCCGAGCGCGAGCCGTACGGTGCTCACCTTCAGCGGGATCTGGACCCACGCCTCGTCGGTGAAGTCGGTGAAGACACCGGCGTGGCGGCCGACCAGCACCATCCGGTCGGTCAGCTCGGCGAGGACCGACTCGGCGTCGGCCTGGACGTCGACGCTGGTCGTCTCGGCTCGCTCCGCGACGGGCGTCCGGAGCGCCGGGAGCAGGGACCGGAGTTCGGCCTGGTCATCGGCGGGCGCCGGATCGGCGCAGTACGTGCAGCCGGGGTGCGGCAGCAGAGCCTCGGAGAGCACGTCCAACGACTCGAGGTTCTGGATGATGACCTTTCCGCGGGTCTCCGCAGGCAGCGCTCCGGTGGTGAGCCGGTAGACCTCGTAGCCGAGCAGGTTGCCCAGCATGGCCGCGAGCGCTCCGGTCGGCTGTTCGACGTCCGGCACGGATCCCGTGAGGCTGATCGCCTGCCACAGGTCTGCCGCCACACCGCTGTTCCCGTTCACCGACAGGCGCAGGGCGGCGCATGCCCAACACCCGGCGGTTTCCGCCTCGCTCAACGGGCCGACGATCGCCCGGCTTCCCAGCGTCCAGGCGGGCAACAGCGTCGTTCCTTCGGGTATGCCCTGTTCCAGGAGGTGCAGCGTCTGGCGAGCCGCGTCGGCTCCGCCGGCGACGACCACCACGTCGTAGCCCGCCAGGGCGGTCCAGTCCCACGTCCGGCCCGGGTCCACCAGGTCGACGATCTCCACCGGGCACCCGTTGTTCGCGAGTGCGGCAGCCTCCCTCCGCGTCTCGTCGAGTCCGCCTCCCCCGGGGACGACGCCGAGCAGGGCGCAGCCGTTACGGACGAGGCTGGAGGCGCACCACCGCGCGATCGGCCCGGTGCCCAGCACCGCGACGCGCGTGTCTCGGAACCGTGTGAACCGGGTCGCGGCGGCATCGGCGTAATGGTCGACGTACGCGATCTGCGCGGCGAACCGCAGCGCGACCGCCGTCGGCAGGTCGGCATCGTCGTTCCCCACCGGAACGTCCCTGGCGAAGTCGTGGTCGTAGAGCGCTTGGACGAGGCTGCCCACCATCGCCCGCTGCTCCGGGCCGAGCGGAGCGCAGATCTGCTCCACCTGGTTGTCCCCGTTGAAGTACGGCACCAGCAGCGACGCGAACCGGTACGCCGTCGGCGCGGTCATCCGGAAGCCGCCCTGGGCGTTGTGGAACAGGACGCCGTCCGGCGTCCGGGTGAACAGGAGGTCCCGGCGCACGCGCGGCCGGGTGTCCGCTACGAGTTCATACGCTGACGTCATCTGGCACATCCCTGTCTCGTGCGGATCGGACCGCTGCCTGGGGCTCGAACGGTGGCGCCGAGGCGTAGGCGCGGAGGAGGTCGTGCATCTGGTACCGGCCCGGCTGTTCCTCCAGGAGGTTCGCGTCGACCAGCCGATCGAGCATCCGCTCCGTCGATCGCGCGCCCAGTCCGAACAGCTCACCGGCGCTCGCGATCGAATGGGCCTGCCGCGCGGACGACCCCACCAGCAGGAACGCGGCGGCGAGATCGGGGTCGAGCAGCGTCATACGCCGCGCCAGCCGATTCGCCATCGACATGTACGGGTCGCCGAGCGCGGAGAACCGGCCGACGCGGTCGCCGTCCAGCCAGGTCACCTCGTCCGCGAGCCGCGCCAGCGGCCTGGTGAGCAGACGCGCGCCGACGACGCGCAGCGCCAGCGGGAAGTGCCCGGAGGCCCGTACCAGCGCCGCCAGCGCCGCGGGTTCCCGCCCGATCCGGGCCGCGCCGAGTACGGAGCCGAGCAGATCGGACGCGTCCGCGGCGTCGAGCGGGAGTAATCGATGAACGAGCGCTCCCTGGCCGGCCACCAGCCCGGTCAGGCTCGTCCGGCTCGTCATGATGACCCCGACCTCCGAGCCGCACCGAGCGAGGAGCGCCCGCACGTGCTCGGTGTCGAGAACGTCGTCGAGTACGACCACGGCCGGCGGAAGCCCGTCGAGCCGCACCACATCGAGGAAGTCACCCAGCTCGGCCAGGAGTTCGTCGGCCGGCCTCCGCAACCCGTCCGGCCGGGTCATCGCGATCAGGAGCTGGGATCCGATCCGGGCGTTCCGGGCGCCGTGGGCCACGTGCCGCGCGAGTGCAGTCTTGCCGATGCCCGGCGGGCCGGTGACGAGCAGGATGTTCGGCCCAGCGCTCTGCTCGGTCAACCCGGCTCGGAGTGCGGCGCTGACAGCGACGCGGCCGGTGAAGCCGGCCACGTCCGGGAGTGTCGACGGCGTGGTGGAGAGGGCTGCGCCGGTGCCCGGCTCGTCGACGTCCCGAGCCTCGGCGGCGAGCAGGTCCTCGTCCGCCGATTCGTCCTCGGCTGAGGGCAGGACCTCGTCCGCGGGCCGAGTATCGGCCGCGCCGATCCGCGTCGACGCGGGGGCCGGCCCGGAAGGCGGGATCTCCTCCGCGCGGATCCGCATCGGCGCGGGAGCGAGCTCGGTGCCCCGCAGGATGTCGGTCTCCAGCCGCTGCATGGACTGACCGGGGTCGATGCCCAGCTCGTCGCGGAGGTACGTCTTGACCAGGCGGATCTCCGCGAGGGCGTCGGCCTGCCGTCCGCTGCGGTACAGCGCCTCGACGAGTTGAGCGGTCAACCGCTCGTGTCCGGGGTACTCCCGGGCGATGCTCAACAGATCAGGCAGCGCGGCCTGCGTCTCGCCCAGCGCGAGCTTGATGTCCGAAGCGCGCTCGATCGCCCGTAACCGCTCCTCGGTCAGCTGCGGTACCGCGTCGCGGTGCAGCGCCTCGGAAGGCACGTTGGCCAGCAGCGGCCCGCGCCACAGCGCCAAAGCCTCGTTCAACAGGTCACGCTCATCCTCGATGCCCCCCGCGAGGGCTGCCCGCCGCATCAGCCCGCGAAAGTGGACGAGATCGAGTGCGCGCGCATCGACCACGATCCGGTACCCGCCATGCACCGTCTCGATCGTGGTGTCGGTGATGTGGTGCTTGCCGAAGAGCTGACGCAACCGCAGCACGCACGTCTGCAGCGCCGCCCTTGCGGTCGCGGGTTGGTCCTGCTCGTCGCCCCAGATCGCTTGCTGCAACGCGCCGAGCCCGACCACCGAGTTCGGGTTGAGTAACAGAGCGGCGAGGAGAATCGTCGGTTTCGACGGCGGAAGAACCACCACAGCGCCGAAGCCGTCGGCGACGCTCAACGGCCCCAAAATGCGAAAGGTCGGTTCGGAGGCGGTCTGAACAGGCGATATCGTCCCGGTGAGAGCCTTCATGTAGTTCGGGTCGCCAATCCTGGACCCGTCAGGCGCATCGATCTCCGACCCGCGAACGGGCACTGGGGAGACGGCAACCCGTCGACAGGTCGTGAAATCGGCCCGTCGATCCGGCCGAAGATGGCTGTTCCTGAGGTTGTTACGCGACGCTTCTCAGCTGATCAGAGCAGAGCTCACGCCCATCGGCCGACTCACGGCCGCGGTCGATCCGGAATGCCGGTCGCTAAGCGACGGCTGTCATCGGACCGACCGTGCAGTAAAGCCCTGCCCGCAGCGCGGACAGCGACTCAAAGAGAATTCTCGTTTACGAATCTGCCCGGTCATCGGATTTCGATCCTGTTGGGTTACCCGCCAGAAGTGGGCTGCGACGCCATACGGACCAGAGCGACACATTGAACTATACGCACAATTAGCGATCGGTCAACGCATCCCGGACCGCACAGATCTGTAATGTGCCGAATCGGACATCTAGCTGTTCGCCCAGACAGCACCCCAGCAGGCGAAACCGAGAAGCGCCGTACCCGCGCCCACGCCCGCGTAGGCGCTGGGCAGCAGGCTGCTTCGCCGGGCGAGCAATACCGCTGCAACTGCGACGACGCACAGAATGGCGCCGAGGATCAGCAGCGAAGGATTCTTCAAAACCGACGCCATGGGCCAGAAATGGACGCCCACCACCAGACAGATCCATGCCGGTATCAAAGGCCGGTGACGCGACAGGACCAGCACGATCGACCCCACCGCGGCGATGCCGAACTCCACGCCGGCGATGATTCCGTAACGGCGCATGGCGCCCGGCTCGGAGAGCGCCGAGCCGTCATTCCAGTGCCGCCACGCCGAAAAAGCGCCGATTGCCGCCACCACGAGGCTCAGGGCACCAGCGATCATCAGAGGTTTCTTCCACGTCTCCGGTGGTTTTTCCTGCGCCCACGCGAACCAGGCGGAGGCGAAGAATCCAAGGATCAGGGCCGTCATCGCATAATCACGAAAATAATGCACGAGATGATCCCTCGAATCGGGATGGTGGAGTGAGCCTGGAGACTGCTTCGTCGGTGGGTGCGATCGGTGCTGCCGGTGTCCAATCAGGACGACGGGTAGGTGTCGGTCCCGCAGGACCCCTAAACGGCGATCAGCAGATGCGCAGAGCCAGCAGCCGCACTTGACCATTGCGCCGAGGCTGAAGTCGTCGCCCGATGACGCGTACGCGCGGGGGTCCTCTGCTTTCGCTCAGACCTGGAACGCAGTGGTGCCGCGTCTCGCTACCGAGGTCTGGGGCAGCGCGCCCGGTGGGCGCCGGCCGTCAGGAACAGACGAGCCGATTCGCCGCTGACTGTACGCGCTTTTGCGCGTCCAAACGGTAACGGCCATCGATATCGAGGAATGATCCAAGCCCCGCTGATCTGCGGTGGCCGAGAGGATTCACGGGCTGACGCTCGGCGAGCACCAAACCAGCGCGCCATCCAGGTGCCCGCCCGCCGGTGGGTGGAGTGAGAGCGTCCGTGTCGTGGTCGCTGGCGGCGAGTAGCCAGGCGATCAGCGAGTTGGAGTTCCACATCTCGCCCGCGCCCAGTTCGTCGCGCCCCCACGTGAGGGCGGGTACGGACGGCACGAGGTCCAGCACGATCCGCGCGTGGACCGGGTCCTGACCTCCCGGGGGGCCGCCGACCGCCTCGTCCAGATCGGGGATCACTCCGCCCTCCCAGCGCCGGACCTCGTAGCGGAAGAGGGCGGATCGGCCGAGCCGGCGCGATCCGACCGGACCTTGCGCACGACACCCCGGTCGGCCGTTCGGATCGCCCACACCGCAGCCATCTCGATGACGGCCCGCTCACCACCGAAGTGGACCTCCAGCGCCGAGTGGTACAGGGCGCACGCCGTCCGACGTTCATGACGGGCGACGAGTGATTCGAAGACTCGGCCGTTCCAACGGATCGAGCGGCCGCCGGCGCCCAGCGGCAGCCAGTACAGCAGCACGCGGGCCGGCACGGGGTGGCCGGTCATCTGTGCCGCCAGTGGCCGAACGCAACCCGCAGCGGGGCGACGGCCGCGGGGCGCGTGGAGGCGAGGGAGACCACCCCTGGTCCGCCGGCCGTGAGCGGTTGAGGGCTCAGCAGGGTGTCCACGCCTAGTCCGATCAGCACCGACCGGGATCGATCGTGGCGATCTCTTCGACGGCACGGCGTGGTGTCGCAGGATAGCGGGCGCCCCGGTCCTGACCGGGACCGGGGAGCAGGCGGTCGCCGCCGTCGGGGAAGAATGCTCGCAGCGATATCCGTCGCCGCGTCGCCGGCACGGGAACGGCGCCTGACTGACCGCCGACGCGCGAAGTGCTCCCGGTATTCCTGAGGCTACGCCTGCCACCACCGTCGTCGGTTCGGCCGCCGTCGGACCCACCCCTATCGGCGCCGGGCAGGAAAGCGGATGCTAGGTACCGGTCCGCACCTTCCCTGCCGTGAGAGTGGCCGCAATGTCGGTTGACCAGAAAGCCCGACCCCCGCACGGACTGACCGAGGACGCGCTGTCCGATTGGCGAGGTCTGCTGACCGGGACGCGCCTGCCGGTTGCCTTCAGCCCTTCGCTCGTCGCCGAGCTGCCCGAGCCCGTTCGTCGCTGGCTGCTGTACGCGATCGCGCCGGAGACCCCGTTGCGGACCTCCGTCGAACTCACCACCGCGGGCCACATTCGACTCAGCGGCGGGTGGCGGCCATTCACCGCGACCCAACGCATCTCTCCCGCAGGCGGATTCGTGTGGGCGGCGACCGCGCGGGTCTTCGGACTACCGGTGGTCGGCTTCGATCGCTACACCCGCGGCGTCGGGCAACTGCGCTGGCGGCTGCTCGACGTACTCCCGCTGGTCACCGCCACCGGAGCCGACATCACCCGAAGCGCCGCCGGTCGGCACGCCGGCGAGTTGCTCCTCGCCGCACCAGCCGCGGCACTGAGCCCGCGCGTCAGCTGGCGACCGCTCGACGCCGACCGGGCCGTCGCCCGGATCCGGCGCGCGCTCGGCACGCACGGGGCCCAGGAAACCCACGAAGTGACGCTGACGGTCCGAGCGGATGGGGCTTTGACCGACGTCGCGATGTCCAGATGGGGAAAGCCGGGCCGCGAGCCCTTCGCCGCGCATCCCTTCGGCGCCACGCTGAGCGACGAGATCAGCGAAGATGGCTTCACAATCCCTGGCACGGTGACCGCCGGCTGGTTCCACGGCACCGATCAGTGGGATGCCGGCCAGTTCATCCGGTACACCGTCGAGGACCTCCGTTACCGCTGACTCGGCTCAACCACTGTTCAGGTCACCTCGATGGTGAGGCGGGGCAGGAAGAGCAAGCTGCCCTGCTCTTCGGTTCGATCGCGAAAGCGTTGCTGCGTGCCGCACGATCCGATCGGTCGTCTCCGAGCCAGGCGACACGACCTCGACGACGAGCAGAATGTGCTCGGGGCGTGCAGGCATGACGTCGATGGTGCTGGCGCGATATACGACGACGTCGGGGCGCCGATTGGTCAGCGGAACGTCCAGCAGTCGGACGTCGAAGCCGAAGTCGGCGTTCCAGTCCGCGCCCGCCGCAGCCTCCAAGGCGACTGCGAGGATCTTGACCAGCCGGTTGTGCTGCTTGGAAGAGCTTGGACTGACGACGACCATCCCGTCCACGATCTCGATGCCCGCGCACTGCTCCTCGGACCAGAACTCGTACTGTTCCGCCGTGACCTGGTGATGCATCCAGTCAGGCGCGATCATCGCCGTAGAGATGGCGTGCCTCCCTCGGTCGAGCCAGACGGTCGAACAGCTTCGCGGCATACTGCTGCTTGTGAGTTACGACTTGGTCGTGTGGGAAGGAACGAAGCCGAAAACCGATGCGCATGGTGAGGCGATCTTCGAGGATCTGTTCAGGAAGTATCTCGAAGACGATTGGCCAACGGAACCGGTCGCACCTGTCGCTGCCTTCGCTGGGGCTTTACTGGCGCGTTGGCCCGAAGATTCCGAGGACACCCCGTACTCGTCGGGTATCTCCGTCTCCGACCGATTGCCTACATCACGCTCAGCTACAGCCGGGCCGACGAGGTGTCGCTCTACTCAGCAGAACTGGCAGCCCGGTTCGGACTTGTCTGCTTCGACCCGCAAACGGGGCGGTTGCGGGTCGGTGACGGCGGAGAATCAGCCCGGTCATAGCTGTCGGGAACGGCAGACTCCTCGAGGCGACGAACACACTGATCTGCCGCACAGTGCTCGGCTAACTCAAGATCGTCGGCAGCGTGGATGACGACCGGCCGGGGTTCACGTGCCGCGTCGATCCAGCCCGTGGAATCGCCATACCGCCTCGCGCTGTCGCGCAACGGTCTCGATCTCGGTCACGTCAGCGGGAGCGAAGAGGTCCACCACTTCCTGGATCTGGCCGTTTTCATCGGGTGCGAGCACCGACGAACATCCGCCTAGGCCGCTCTCGGCAGCTGTTCCAGGCGCTACCGTTTCTCTACGACGACATCGACTCCCGGGCTGCAGCCATGAAGCTCTACATCTCCTCGACGTTCATGGACCTGCGTGAGCACCGCGCCTCCGTCGACCGTGCGCTTCGTCGGATGGGCCATGACGTGCTCGGCATGGAGCAGTACGTCGCCGAAGGCACCGCACCGCTGGAGAAGTGTCTCAGGGACGTGCGCGCATCCGACGCTTACGTCTTGATCCTTGGTTGGCGATACGGCTTCATTCCACGGCACCCGGAGCTGAACGCCGAGTGTCTGTCGATCACCGAGCTGGAGTATCGGGAAGCCGTTTGCCAGCGCAAGAGCATCCTGGTGTTCCTGCTCGACCCCGACGCCCCGTGGCCGCCGAGCGCGTTCGACGCCCTCGGCGCGGACGGCGGCCAGAACATCCTCCGATTCCGCTCCACGGTGGGCGCCGCCCACCTCTCTGGAATATTTCGCACGCCGGATGACCTGGCGAGCCAGGTCGCCGCCGGCGTGAGCAACCTGGGTCTGAATCGGCAGATGGTCGAACGCGGCTTAGAGCAGGCGGCCGCCGGCCCGAGCATGGTTCCGTTCCTCAGCGGCGCCGAACTTCACGACACAACCGTCATGGGAATCAGGGAAATGGTGTCGAACGCAGGCACCGCCCGATCGCTGGTCCTCAACCTGGGGGCCGGAAACCGCTGGTGGTCGACGCGGCTCTACCTACTGGTGACGCTCCTGCAGACGCTCACCCCGGTCCGCCAGATCGTGTTCAGCGATGACGACGAAGCGTTCGTGGCAATGGCCAGCCCGGCCGCGCTCCGCCAGGGACTGTGCGACGCGTTCCCGCCACTCGCCGCCTTCGACGGCCCGCTGCACGCGGACTCGACCGCCGACGTCGAACGCGAGACCGACCGCGTGGTCGCCGAGTGGCACAAGGCCGCTCCTGCGCTGGACGAGCCGCGCCTCAAGGTGGGCGTGCGACCGCACCTGCTGTCGGCGTGGGTCGGCGAGCGCCTGGTGACCCGGTGCATCGACGTCCCGCCCGAAACCGGTCTGACGATGGTGCACGTGCAACAGATCGTCGAGTCGCTCGTCTCGGACGTCCCGGTGGATTGGCCCGCCTCGTCGGAGCCGGCCGCGGCGTCGCCGTTCGAACACCCCCGTCTGATGGTCGTCGACCGGGACGCCTTCGCGCTAGCGGTCGCACGTCAACTGGTGCGCGCAGGCGTACCCCGGGCGCCGATCCGCTAGCTGATACCGGTGATGGCGGCAGCCCGCTGAGATCGCCGACAGCCTCGGACGGCTCGGACCTCGCCACTCGGATTGCGCGGTTCCGCAGGTAGGCGACTACGAGCACGGCGTACTGCCCGTCCGGCCGCGACCACCGGTCAGCAACGCGTCACCAGTTTCGACACCGCCCCGGTCGGCCCATTCCTACGCACCCCGGCGCACACGCCCGTCCTCGACGACGGCCGCTACCGCGAAGCCCTCGCATCGGCCAACCCGACCAGCGGACCATGTTCACGGCGATCGACGGCTCCCGGATCACCTGGGCCGACGGAGAACAGGATCACGTCGACACGCTCCTCCTGGCCACCGGCTACCGACCCAATGTCACGTACCTCAACACGCTCGGTGCGCTCGACGCCGATGGTGCGCCTCGCCACCGACGCGGAATGTCGACCACCCATCCCGGCTTGGCCCACGTCGGGCTGGAGTGGCGGCGCAGCTTCTCCTCCGCCACGCTCCGCGGAGCCGGCAGGGACGCTACTACGTGACTCGACGGCTGGGCCGACGCTGACGCAAACGGCGCCCATCGTCGATGCGACGTGGTGCGCGACGTCGACGGTATCGCCTAGGTCACATCCGCGCGATCCGCTGGCGGTCGCGGCGTCTGCGTCCACGGTCAAATGACGGTCAAGCGCGGAAAGGCCAGCCCCGCGCGGTGCGGAACTGGCCTCTGACCTGCACAAACTGTGTGGGCGATACTGGGATCGAACCAGTGACCTCTTCGGTGTGAACGAAGCGCTCTCCCCCTGAGCTAATCGCCCTCAGGGACGCTCACACCATACTAGATACCGTCAGCTGAAGGGGAATCCGGTCCAGCCACTGAGCCGAAGCGACGTCAGCAACCCCGCCACCAGCAGCAAGAACCCCAGCACTCCGACCAGCATGCGCAGCGCCAACGGCTGCCGCAGCACCCAGCGCGTCCACGCCGCCACCGACCGCTTGGTGAACTGCAGCAGGCGATGCGCCCAGGAGAACTCGGTCGACAACACGCCCAGTCCGGCGATCACGATCAGCCAGCCCGGCCCGGGCGCGGGCACCAGCACCAAGCCCAGCAGCACGATCGCCACGCCGACGACGGTGATCACGACCCGGTACGGCAGCCCGAACACCGGGTGGGACCGCACCGGATGGTGCAACCGATCGCGGAAGAAGACGCCCAGCGCCACCAGTTGCCGGGTGACACGGTGTTCGCGAAGGCGATCGACCGCGGTCGGCCTCTTCCCGGCGTCGTCCTCGGTGTCCGCCGGCCGCTCCTGGCTGTCGATCACCAGTCTCCCCGTCCTGCTCGCATGCCCCATCGTCCCTCAGACGCGCGACCCCGGCCAGCGGTGGGAACCACGCGGGAAGGCGTCTCGATACCCGGAGGGTAGCCCAGCCCCACCATCGGCGGACCGGTCGTTGTCCTGAATCCAACACGGGTGGCATGACCAGCGGGTTCATCGGGAAAGACAGTTGATGGACGCCTGCCGAACGATCCTCGGTCGGCGCCCGCATCTCTCCGCAACCTCACTCGTTGTGGTCTTTGAGCCACACAGCGCTGAGTTTGCGTAGTGGTTAGACCGGGAAGAACGGGTATGGGTTCGCGCCCGCGTTCGACGCGTGCGGACGTGTAGAAAGGTGCCGACGATGGGGATCGCACAACCGACTCGGGTACAGGTGGACGTGTCGTTGCGCCTGGTTGTGCCTGAGGGGTCGTCCCTGCCAGTCAAGGCGAGTCTCCGGTACGAGCCCGAGGACCCGTACGCGGTCCACGTCATATTTCATGCCGGCAGTACCGAGGCGAGCGGCGAGGTTTCGTGGTCGTTCGCCCGCCAGCTCCTCGCGGACGGCATGAGCGAACCGACGGGCATCGGTGACGTACGGGTATGGCCTTGGCAGGCAGCCAACGGCCCGTCCGTCGCACTCGCGCTCTCCTCTCCCGATGGACACGCGCTGTTCGAGGTGCCGCGGCTCGCGCTCGGCGACTTCCTCGGCCGCACGTACCGTCAGGTGCCGGAGGGCGCGGAGAGCGTCCACCTCGACATCGACGGTGCCCTTGCCGCGCTGCTCGGCTCTTACGGCAGCGAACCCCGCTGACGTAGCGAGTCCTGCACACGAGAGTGCTGCCGCGCCTGTGGGCGCGGCAGCACTCACTTTTTGTGAACCCATCGTTGCGCATCGTAAGCGGTGGTACAGCTTCGGTGCGCGCCTTACCCGCAACGCGGCGTGTTGCAATTCTCTGGCGACGCGATGCGCTGCGCCTTTTCGTGGGCGACGCGGCGCGCTGCTCACCGCCGGCCGCGTTCCCAGTCGGCGCACCCCGCCCACCGGGCGCCGCGTCTCCGGACGACACGCACAGTGGTTGTCGCACTCTCCGGACGACACCCACAGCGGTTGTCGCACTTTCCGGACGACACCCACAGTGGTT